>NZ_VFUX01000020.1:0-125776 GCF_006441275.1 Mesorhizobium sp. B2-4-17
GCACGGTTGGTGGAAGGCGAAGAGGGAGCGGCGTGGCGTGGCAAGCCGTCCGCCCCCTCTGCTGGGTTTTTCAGCGACCGTCTGTCGAAGGCTCGGCACTGACGACCGCGCCCTTACCGAAGGCGGCTGCTTTGGCCTTGGTGCGCTTTTCCTTAGCGATCGAATAGCGCATCGAACCCTCGACCAGCGTACCGGTGATAGCAACACCGCTGCGCTTCACGTCGCCGATCAAGCTGTATGCGGCCTGCTTGCTGATCGCTAGCGCTTCGGCGATCTCGCCAACGCTAACCGCGCTGGCACTCAGCATTTCCTGCACGCGGGCCTTCTTGGTCGGCTGCTTAGCGACCGTCTCGTCTTTGCTCTTGGGCATCACCTGTTCTCCTGTTTGATTCGTCCGACATGGACGAAAACAGGCATAGGACAATGTTCCTATATGGTAGAGCGACTGGTAGTTGTCACCAAAATGGTTACATTTTTTGAAGATGAAACCAAATCGGTTACATCTCTGTGGAAGCTTAAGCCAAGGTTCTGCGAATTGTGGGGACAGAGTTTGGAAAATCCATGGTCTTGAACGATTGTTTGCATCCGCCGCAACACAGGGGAGTATATCGGAATCATCTTTCAACAGGGATTCGGCCCCAGATGACCCTCTTTCAAATCGCCCATATTATGATTGCCATCCTCGCCATCATTATGGTTCTAGCGGAATACTCCTCGCACTAGGGCGTCCCCACACGGTAAGCATCGCGCCGCCCGCACACTTGGGGCGACGCGCATGCTTGTCGCGGCAGGACGCGCTGCAAAGCTGCGCAGCTATAGGGATTAACTGCGCAGCAAAGTGCAAAGGCAGACTAAAGCGGGCTGAGGGCGGTTAGGTCGAGAAACCCTATGCCATCGACCAGCCTGAACGGGACGGGTGCCGAGTCTCCATTCAGCTTCCGCTTCACATACGACCGTGTGGTCATGAAACGTGCCTGGCCGCCGTCGCTGTTCTGCTCGAGCCGATAGACCCCCTTGCCGAGGAAGTCCGATGCGACCGGCTTCAGGGCCAGCAGGCCGGGCGTCTCGTTGGCGAGATGCAGTTGCACCTTCCTGTGTTTGAGCGCCACGCCCTTCCATTCGTCCGGCTTCCAACCCTGCATAAACTCGACAGGGATCGTGACGCGAAGGTCGTTCTCGTTGGATTTGGGCTGGCGCAGCAACACATGTCCAGTCGGAACGTTGGCGGACATACGGCTGTTGACCCGCGCCGCCTCGTTTGGAGCGAAGAGGGTGTCGAAGCGCGCAGTTTCTATGGTCGAGATATTATCCAATATTGCCATGTTCATTCTCCTCCCCTCGTCTGAAGGAAGGACTTCAATGTTCGAAGACGACCGCCAATGGTCGCGTATTCCAGACCGTCGGCAGTGCCCTCCAGTACGAGCACGCCGTCCTTCTTCAGTGCCTCAATGTTTTCGCGCAGCGTGTCTGCGGTCATATCGATAATGTGAATCACCTCATCGAGGCACTGAACATCACTATGAAGCGCTTCGTAGACGCGCTCCTTTTCAGTCTTGTGTTGAACTCGCGCGCGAACACCATAAGCACGCTCAAGGTTCTCTCTAATCGCCGGTGGCATGTTTGGGCCGACAGGTGTGCCCTGCTTCATTTCAGACATAGTTAGACTCCGAGATGGTTGATGGATTGGCATAGGAAGCTCTGCCAACAAGCTCGCGGGTCTAATCCTCCGCGTAGATCCGGAGTAGATGGTTCCGGACCGGTCGAAACCGGCTTTGCCCTGCCTCGGGCGGCACTAGACGTGCTCACGGTCACCATCGCTCGTGGTTACCGTTTCGTCAATCGCTTCCGTTAGCCATGGTAAAGACCGCTCGTTGTTGACCAACAGATTTTATGCAACATAGTGTCTCTTGAGACAGGAGATACAGCTATGTCAGTGCGTAAGCGTAAGTGGACGACGTCCAAAGGCGTTCATAAGGAAGCGTGGTTAGTCGACTACGTGGATCAGCACGGCGAGCGCCGTGCCAAGACGTTCGACAAGAAGAAGGATGCTGATGCGTATGCCTTGAGAGCAGGCTCGGAGGTTCGCGACGGCCTGCATGTCGTGGATAGCACTTCAAAGACTGTCAACGACGTTGGTCTGATATGGCTGACCCGAGCGCAGAATGAATTGGAGCATGGCACCTACCTCCAATACAAACAGCACCTAAACCTCCATATCAAACCGTTCATCGGTAACGACAAGCTGTCCCGGATGAACATGCCGAATATCCGCAAGTTCCTTGATGCTTTGGCGGGGGGCAATGAAAGCCTGCCTGAGGACGACCTGCGTCGCGCGCCGCGCTCGCCCGCAATGGTCAAAGCAGTGCGTACCAGCCTCAGCTCCATTTTCTCGGAAGCTAAGGAAGACGGCTACATGGCGCAAAATCCGCTTCAAGGGATGCGCAGCAAGCGCAAGAAGGGAG
The DNA here is from genome assembly GCF_006441275.1 of Mesorhizobium sp. B2-4-17. Taxonomy (NCBI): domain Bacteria; kingdom Pseudomonadati; phylum Pseudomonadota; class Alphaproteobacteria; order Hyphomicrobiales; family Phyllobacteriaceae; genus Mesorhizobium; species Mesorhizobium sp. B2-4-17. The sequence goes on from NZ_VFUX01000020.1 coordinate 2,463, forward strand.
AGAAGCGGCGCAAGCAGAAGCTTCAATATGGCGTGGACATACCGACGCTGGATGAAATCAACAAGCTGATCGCCGCTGCGACGGGCCGCTTCCGCCCCCTGCTGATAACGGCAGTGTTCACGGGCTTGCGAGCGTCCGAATTGCGCGGCCTGCGCTGGGCAGATGTTGATCTAGCAAAGAGCAGACTCAACGTCACCCAGAGGGCCGACAACTTCCACGTCATCGGGATGCCAAAGTCGGAGACGAGCCAGCGCACCATCCCCCTGTATCCGCCGTTCGTGGTGAACGTGCTCAAGGAATGGAAGCTGCAATGCCCGAAGGGTGAGAAAAAGCTGGATCTTGTCTTCCCGAACACGATCGGGAACATCGAGGCGCACGGCAACATCATTCGCAGCGGCCTTATCCCGACAATGCTCGCAGCTGGTGTTACGGTCGATACCGGCGAGAAGGATGAGAATGGAAAGCCTATCCTCGCGCCCAAGTATACCGGGCTTCATGCGTTCCGCCATTGGTTCGCGTCCTGGTGCCTGAACCGCGAGAAAGACGGCGGCAGGGGCTTGCTACCGATGAGAGTTCAAAAGCTGCTGGGCCACTCGACCATCGGTCTAACCATGGACACCTACGGCCACTTGTTTGAGCACAAGGAGGACGACGGAGAGCTTGACACCGTTATGCGCTCGTTCCCTGCTCTCGTTGTGAGCGCAACATAAACGCAACATTCCAGCTCAAAGCCGTGCAAATGCTGCGTCTAGCACGGGTTCCTAATCTGTAGGTCACAGGTTCGATTCCTGTCGGGATCACCACGTAATTTCAGCTGCTTATGAAGTGCTGCCGTACTTTTCCGCGAATTAGTACGGCAATTAGTACGGCGAATTCTGCCGTCGGTCGGCGAGCTGTGCTCGTCAAGAAACTCCTCGGAAGACGGCAATCAGGACCACTCACCCGACATTTCCGCAAGCTGGGTTTCGTTTCTCGGAAAACCTCGGTCTCGCCAACAAGGCGAGCTTTGCCTGATCCCAACGGCGATTCAGCAGCGGCCAACGAACCGAACGGCGATCGCTGAATTTTACCTCCAGGGCTGTCGCAGGAGAGTCAGTTGAGCCCCGCCGCTCCAGAACTTGTGGCGCGATGATCCAGGCCTCGACAGCCTTTCGTGCCAGGGGAATCCCCCAGACCTGGCCGCAGCGACATTCATTTTATCGACACCATGGAACTTTGGCGAGAAAGCGGGGTTCAGAAGCGTGGCGATGGCGACCGGGCCTGTCGTTATCTCGGAAAATGAGGACAAACTGGCTCAACAGGAGCTTGACCATGAAACACCAGACACTCGAACAACTGAACGTTATCGCAGAGGTGAACGCGGAATTTCCAACAATGACGCGCAGACAGCGCCTGGAGCGCTGGGCAAATCTCCTCGAGCGCCAACCGGAACGATGCCTGAGCGCGCTTCCCGGCACCGAATACATGAATGCCAGGGAGCGCAACGAAGCGCATTGCCTGGCATCGCCGATCAGCATTGCGTTCGAAGATCCGATCCTGCGGGCGCAGGGCCTTGAAGACGACACCTACGGCGCGGCGCGGCGTTTTTTTGAACTGTCCAACTGGCAATTGCATCGCATCGTTTGCCATTGTCATGTCGGTGCGACGATGAAGGCCGGATGGGTCGCACTTGGTGTGCGAGCCGCCATGAATGACGGCGTCTTTGCCAAGCTTAGAGCCCTGTTTAGGAGTTGAGACAAAGCGGGTCGACAGGCCGGTCTCATGGCCGCAATAACGGGCGCCATAGTCCCTTCAGTTGACCTGCTACAATTGCTCGACCGAGCGTTTACTTGTTGCGGAAGGTGGTCCGCCGCGGCGGCGCATCCTGATGTCTGCTCGCGGCCTCCGAATGCAGTCCGTTCTTCCTGAACCACGGAAACGGAGGAAGCGTAATCAACCTACTGAACGCGACCAGGAGGCAGACTTGGCTTCAACGCGAGCATCCGGTCGTTGAACGGGGGCACTGAGCAACCTCTCGAAACGAATGAGGCAAAGAAAAAGCCCGCCATGGCAAACCATGACGGGCTTCTTCATGTCTCGAATGCGATGGGGCCGCCTCAGCCGACCCTGACCACGAAATGCTTGGTCACCGGTTCGATGATCTTCCAGGTACCCTTGAAATCGGCTTCCACGACGAAGGCGTCGCCGGGGCCGACCTCGACCGGCGTGCCGCCGTCGGGGGTGATGATGATGCGGCCGGCGATCATATGCACGAACTCATAGTCGGTGTAGGTCGCGTGATAGGTGCCGGGCGTCGCCCGCCAGGTTCCCGATATCACCTTGCCGTCCTCTGTCGTGTGCTGGACGGCGGTTTGCATGGTCGGTCTGCCTTCGACCGCGATCCAGCCGGGTAGATCGCCAGCTTCCGCGTGCTCCACCGCGCCAAATTTAAGGATCGTCTTGTTTGTCATGCCGGGCTCCGTTTGCTTCATCTGTCCGAGAGGTCGGATAGCCGATGCACATGACGGGAGCAATGCGTGCACCGCGAAAACTGGGGTTAACGAATCCGGACAGCACAGCTGGGCCTGGCTGGACTGCACCTCGGCTCCTCAGCTTTCGCTGACCGCCTCGAGCATGCGCCGCGCGCTTTCCTCATCGGTAATCAGGATCGTCGGCGCGATCAGGTTCATGGCGCCGAGCAGAGCTTCGATCTTCTCCTCGCCGCCGGAGGTCAGGATGCGGATCGGCGCCTTGCGCAGCCGGTCGACATCCACCGACATCACCAGGCTGTTGATCGGATGGTCGACCAGGTCACCATTGCGGTCGAAGAAATGAAACAGGAGATCGCCGACAGCCCCGCGCGACACCAGCGCCTCGCGCTCGGCCTCCTTCAGGAAGCCGCCGCGATAGAAGGTGGTCGCCGAAGCAATGCCGCCGACCGAGAGCAGCACGGCATCGAGCGCATCGGCCATTTCGAAGATTTCCTGCAGGCCGCAGCGCTCGACCAGCGCGATCTTGGTCTCGACGCTGTCGACCACGGCCGGCGTCGGGATGAGGTAACCGTCGCCCTGAAACACCTGGGCGAAGCGCCAAGCGAACTCCGCCGGATTGTAGCGCCGCGCGATGCCGACGCCGCCCAGCAGCGAAATGACCTTGAAGTCGGCGAGCGATTTGGCGCTGATGAACGGCAGGCTCGATAACAGCGTCCGGCCCCAGCCGACGCCGACGCGCATGCCGGATTTCATCGTGTCGGACAAGAAAATCCCGGTCCTGGCGCTGATCGCGGGGATCGGATCGGCATTGGGGGCAGTGAGCGGCGCCACCAGCGCCTGCTGCAGGCCGAACGTGCGCTCCAGCGCGCGCTCCAGCCGTACGATCTCCGACAATTCGCTCTCGATGGTGATCTTCACCTCGTTGCGCGAGCGCGCCTCCGCCAGCATGCGCACGATGGTGACGCGGCCGACGCCGAGTACGTCGGCGATCTCGTTCTGCGTCATCTGCTCGACGAAATACATCCAGGCGGCCCGAATCCTGAGGCGATCCGTCCGGCTTTCATTGACGACCTGCTCGGTCGCTTCGGCCCCTGCCCGCCCCTCGTCGGTTTGTCGTCGCCTGCCCAAATGAACCCTCCCGCGCGGCACCGGGCGCATGCGCCGTCGCCGATTCTGCATGCTGGTCTAGTATCGCCTATTGATCTACCAATCGATAGGAACAATGTAGAGTGTGTGGCCGGCCCTTGCTGGCGGCTCTCCACTGCACTTTCGAGGCAAACCGCGATGTTGCGCCAGATCTCCGAAGACGTCCGCGTCAACCTGAAGGACCGGTTGCGGGAAGTCCGCGACATCATCCGCCAGAGCCGTCATGACGGCAGCGGCGACGCCAGCATCCTGCGCGAGGCCACCAGCCATCTGCCGCCGTTTCCGGGCAAGGGCATCGAAGGCCTGCTGAGCCATGCCGCGAGCGCCTTCGACGAAGCGCTGTCGATCGCCGAATCCTTTGTCCCGCATGAGCGTCCTATCAATGTGGACGGCACGACCGTAAAGGGCCTTGGCACCTATTTCCCGACCGGGAACGAAGAGCGGCAGCTGGGCGCCGAGCGCATGTTCCGGCGCGATATGTACTATCTGACCAAGGCGGTGCTCGCCGGGCTGAAGATAGACCATGCCCGCATCCATGAAGCCGATTTTGCCGCTGCCCACGCCGCCATGCGCAAACGCCATGGCGATCTGTTGACCGCCCTGGCCGCCCCGGGTGCGGGACTGCAAGCAATTGCATCGACCTGCGCTGCGCTGCTGGTCGCGTTGCTCAACCAGCATCCGGTCCATTTTGGCGAAGCCGCGCCGGAAACGGCTGCGGTCGGCGGCCGGGCACTCGAGATCAGCTGCCTGGCGCCGGTCGTTCTGGCCTGCGGCCTGGCGACAACCGGCCGCGACGGCGCGCCGGAGCCGGACATGCTGGAGATCGCGATCCTGGCCGCCGATATCCGCCACGACCGCATCGTCCAGGCCTGCGCCAAGGCAAACCCGGTCGAGGAACTGACACCTGTCTTCGCCACCTTGCTTGCCCACTTGCCGTAAGCTCCAGCAGCGGTTCCGGAACTCTATTCCCCGGCCACCATGGCCGTGATCGTTTTCTTCGCGCGCTGGATCGAGGCCGGGCTCATCGAAAGCTCGGTCAGGCCCATCTTGATGAAGGCCGGGATCAGATCGGGCCGGCCCGCCGCCTCGCCGCACATGCCCACCATGATGCCTGCCGAAATACCGGCTTTTGCCGTCAACTCGATCGCCGACATGACAGCCGGATTGGTGACGTCGTTGAGCTTCGCCACTGTCGGGTTGAGCCGGTCGGCGGCCATGATATATTGGGTCAGGTCATTGGTGCCGATCGAGAAGAAAGCCACCTCCTTGGCCAGCGCCGGCGCGATCAGCACCGCCGCCGGGGTCTCGATCATCACGCCGAGATCGAACGTCGCATATGGCACGCCTTCCGCCTTCAGTTCGGCGGCGCATTCATCGACCAGCACCCTTGTCCGCCTCACCTCGTCAATGTCGGCGACCATCGGCAGCATCACCTTGACGTTGCCATGCACGGCTGCCCGCAGCAGCGCCCTGAGCTGGCGCTTGAAGATATCGGGCCGGTCGAGGCACATGCGGATGCCGCGCCAGCCGAGGAAGGGGTTCTCCTCGTCGGGAAACTCGATGCCGGCGATCGGCTTGTCACCGCCGATATCGAGCGTGCGCACGATGACCGGATAGGGCGCGAAGGCCTTGGCCAGCGCCGCATAGGTTTCGGCCTGCATGTCTTCCGAGGGAAGGTGCATATGGCGCATGAACAGAAGCTCGGTGCGGAACAGGCCGACACCCATGGCGCCGGCCTCCTGCGCCGACTCGATTTCCTCGAGCGAGCCGATATTGGCCGCGACCTCGATAACCCTTCCGTCAGCGCGTTTCGGCGTCACCGTCTTGAAGGCGGTCAGGCCGGCACGCTCCTTTGCAGCCGCTTCGACGCGGCCGGCGAAGTCGGCGCGAGTCGCCGCGTCGGGGTCGATGATCACATGCCCGGTGTTGCCGTCGAGCGCCACTTCATGTGCCGAACGCAAGGCATTGACCTGGTCGCCAAGGCCCAGCACCGCCGGGATGCCGTGTGAGCGGGCGATGATGGCGATATGCGAGGTGGCGCCGCCATGGCCACACACCACGCCGCCGATGCGTTTCAAGGGAGCGCGCGCCAGGTCCCAGGCGCCGATGTCGTCGGCGATGAGAATGGCGCCCTCGGTGATGTTTTCCAGGCTGACATCGTCCTGCCCGAGCAGCACCAGGCAGATCTGCCGTCCGACCGCACGGACATCGTCCGCCCGCGCATTGAGATAGTGATCGTCGACGGCGCTGAAATCGGCGGCGATGGTGGAGGCGGCGGTGATGACGGCCGAGACCGCGTCATTACCGCCCTTGATCGCCTTCTCGGCCTCGCCGGTCAGGCTGTCGTCGGCGGCGATGTCGCGAAGCGCCGCGACGATGCCACGGTCTCCGGCCGACAGGCTGTCCTGCGCCAGGGCCCGGTCCATGCGCGACTGGACGGCGGCGACCGCGGCGCGGAACCTGTCGATCTCAGCGGCGATCTCGTCGGCCTGCAGCATGCGGCCTTGCCCGGCGATCTCCGGCGGGAAATGCGCGAAGGCCGGGCCGATCGCGACGCCCTCGCTTGCCGCGACACCGCGCAGGCCATTTGTCTGGCCGGGTGCGGAAGATGCCGATTGGGGCGCTGGCGCGGGTGCCGCCGCCTGGCCGGCGTCCTTCGCCGGGCTCTGCGGCTCCGCTTCGTCCTCGAGACCCGCCTTGGGGTTCTCGAGATAGCCTATCAGCGCTTCGATCGCTTCGATGGCGTCGGCGCCGTTCGCACGCACGGTGACTTCCTGGTTTTCCTTGACCGCCAGCAGCATCAGCTTGACCGAACTCTTGGCGCTGACCGCCTTGCCGTCCTTGACCAGCTCGACATCGGATTCGAAACCCTTGGCGAGCTTGACGAACCGCGTGGCGGGACGGGCGTGCAAACCTTCATGCACTCTGACGATGGTCGAGCGTTCCATGGCAAATACTCTGCTTTTCTAGAGCAATTCGGCATTTCAAGGGAACGGCGAACTGCTCTAACTCTTTGTTTTGACGCGATTCCGGACGGAAAACCTTCACTTTTCCCGGAATTGCTCTGGCGCTGAGACCAGACAGGCCGCGGCGCGTGCTGTCAGGCGGCGATGGTGATGATCGCGCCTGTCTTCAGGGCGGCCACGAGCGCTTCAGTGTCGACTTGCGAAGCGCAGATCTCGCCCGGCCTCTCGGCCTCGGTGGCGCCGTTGAACGAGATGACGACGTGGCCCATTTCGAGCACCTTGCTCCAGGCGCTGGAGCCAACCGCTGTTATAACGGCTGAAACCGGACCGACGGTGATCGAAGCGCCCTTGGGAGGCGCCCCGTCACTTGGTTCCTGCTCCGTCTTGTGCAGGACGGAGACTTCGGCAAGCTCCGGCGGCGAGCCATCCGCGAACAGGATGACCACGCCCCCTTCGGCAAGGTCCGCCACTTCGGGCCCGATGGAAGTGACCCGTGTTCTCAACAGAACCGTCATGTGGCGAACCTCATTTCCTTACTCTCTTTAAAACACGATCAGGCTGACGACCCAGGCAATCAACACCGAGACCGGGCCCATGATCTGGCGGCTGATGAGCACCGCCGGCACGCCGATTTCGATCGTCTTCGGCTTGGCTTCACCGAGCGCCAGGCCGACGGGCACGAAGTCGCAGCCCACCTGGGTGTTGTAGGCAAACAGCGCCGGCAGGGCCATTGCCGGCGAAATCGTGCCGTTGGCGATCTGCGGGCCGATGATGGCAACACCGATGACCTGCGCGATGACAGCGCCTGGCCCGAGGATGGGCGACAGGAACGGCAGGCCGCAGATGGCCGATATGACCAGCAGGCCGACGATGTTGTTGGCCAGCGGACCCATCGGCTGCGCCAGCACGTCACCGATGCCGGTGTAGAGGATCAGACCGATGAGCATGGTCACGAAGGCCATGAACGGCAGCACATTGCGCACCACCTGGTCGATCGTGCGGCGGCCGGCATTGAAGAAGATGCCGACCACACGGCCCATGGCGCGACCGATCGTGCTGATGAAGCCGATCAGCCCGCCTTCGCTCGGCAGCGGCTGCGTCGCGGCCGCTTTGGTGTTGCTAGAACTCATCGATGCTGCTCCCCCCGCAGTGGTGACCGCCTCGGATCCGTCCGCCATTGTGACGTTGGCCGGCTTCACGCCCGAAACGTAGATGTCCTCCGTGATGAACTGGGCGAGCGGCCCAGCCTGTCCGACCGGCGTCAGATTGACGGTCGGGATGCGCTTGCGCGGATAGACGCCGCACCGGGCGGTGCCGCCGCAGTCGACGACGACGACAGCCATCTCGCCTTCGATCGGCGGTGCCTTGAAGCCGTCGACGGCCTCTGCGCCGGTCATATCGGCGATGAGCTGCGCCACCGGGTGAATGCCGCCGCCGGTGACAGAGACGACCTTGTTGCGCTGCTCGGTCGGCTCGATGACGAGCGGACCGCCCCAACCTGTGGAGCCCCGGGAGATCTTTACGGCTTTGTATGTCTTGGCCATGATGTCCTCCCCGCCCTTACAGCTCGACGCCCTGGCGGCGTGCCATGATGGCGGTGATGCGCTCGGTCAGCATGCCCTTGAGCAGGATGACGACGAGGCCGACGATGGCGTACCAGATCGCCACCTTGACGTGGTAGCCGGCGACGACGACGCCCCGCTTCTCAAGGTCGAGCAAGGCCACGAGCATGCCGCCCCAGACGAAATATTCGCCAGGGTTGATGTGCGGGAAAAGGCCGAGCGGCGGGTGCACGTAGGATACGGCAGCGTCGTAGAAGGCAGGCTTGTGCTTTTCTTCCAGGAACGAGCCGAAGGTGTAGGCCATCGGGTTGGTGAGGAAGAACACAGCCAGCAGCGGCAGCACGGTATAGCGGGTCAGCGCGATGCGGCCGGCGCCGCGCGCCAGGCCGTGGACACGCTCTTCGCCGACCAGTTCGGTGACGGCGTAGAAGGCCGTCATCAGCACGACAAGTGTCGGGATGATGCCGGTCACGAAGCCGGCGAAAACCTCGCCGCCCTTCTGGAAGATGCCGATGAAGTACTTGCCGATGGCAGTCAGCCAGCCAAGCTGCTCCTCCTGCTGCACGTTTTTCAGCTGTTCCTTCAGCTGATCGGCGGTGACCGGCGCGCTGTCGGTCTGCGCCTGCGCCAGAACTACGAGATGGTCGGAAGCATGCTCGACGGCGAGCTTGCCATGCAAAGCAGCATCCGAGACCATGGCACCCGCGACATGCAGATTGTGCACGGCCATGTCGGCATGCTGCGCCAACAACGAAAATACAGACATTTCTCCTCCTTATGCCGCCCGCCGGTTGAGCCCAGTCGGTGCGCGGCGTCCTCTAAGTCCTTGCTACTAAGCCCTTGCTACATTCAAGCCGGACAGGCCCGGCTTCTTCCCCGGCTCTGACCGTGCTTTGTCGATCTGTTCGATCGCCCGCTTCACGGCCTCGGCCACACCGGGTTCCCCCTCCCCCATGATCGCAGGGTTGGACCGGAGTCGATCGAGGGGAACACCCTCGAATTCTTCATGTCGCTTGAATTTCGTGAAGACGGATCGCCCGCTCATCACCATCATGCGGCGCACCATCAGGTCGGGCGTCACCACGACGAGCGCGATGGTCCCCTTGGCCAACCGGCCGCGAAAATTGCCGGCGCCGACGAAGCCATCCTTGTACTGGTCGGTGACACCGCGGAAGACATCCGAATAGTGCCGCATCTGCAGCCAGACGCCGAGCGACTGCAGCGCCCACACAATAACCAGCAGAAGCAGTCCCCACTGCCAAATCGCCATTCGGTTCTCCTCCCGAAGCCTTCGTCGAAGCGCACCTTGGACCGATGCGCGACAACAGCAAAGTGAGAACATTTGTTTCCACGAATGTCAATATGTATGATATTGACCGCATCAGCTCGTCCACAGGCCTGCCGGCCGATTTCTGCGGCGGCACGGCTGTGCTAGCCTGTAACCAAACGGGATGAATGCAATGGAACTACCCTTCAGGGACGAACTGGCCCTTATGCCCGACCTACGCCACAGGTTGCGGCAGTTGCGCTGGTTCCGCGCCACCTTCCGCGGCAGCGCCAAGGTGGTCTCGGACACGTTCGGCGTGCGTTTCGAGATCGACGAGGCGAAGCTTACCCGGGCCTTTCTCGACTGGGTCGAGATCATGGAAGCGCAAAAGCGCTTCGCCGAAGTCGACCGCGCTGACTTTATCGTCTTTGCCGCCGGCCTCGTGTTGCGCGAACTGATAAAGCAGGCGCCGGCCAGGGAAATCTCCGGCCTCGCGGAACTGACCGAAACAGAGCAGAATGCCAGCACGCTGGAGATCATCCGCTTCTGGCCGGAGGGCTTCCTCTACACCAACTATTGCGTCTCTGCGATTTCAGCCATCTACGAGCAGGAGTTCGGCTCAGCACCCAGCATCGACAAATGCGCCGACGATCTGCGCACCTGGTGGTCCTATCGCGAGAACGTGACCGAGATGCCGGCCTATGCGGTGGCTTTCCTCGACCGCTTCCTCGGCGCCGAGCCGAACTGGATCACGCCGGACCGCGCACAGTCACGGCAAGCCATGCAACGGGCGCTCGGCTCCTCTCGCGCCAGCGATGCGTTGCGCCGGCTTTGACCGCCCTCCGGTTTCGTTCTCAAACGCCTCAAACCACCGCGCTATTGAACATTTGACTTTTTGCCGATAGCGATGTGCGAATCTGACTTGAGGAGACAAGCGCGTGGCGCGACCAAGGCCTATCATTTTCGATTGCGACGGCGTTCTCGTCGATAGCGAGCCGCTGGCGGCCCGAGCTTATAAGCGGGTCTATGAAAAGCACGGCATGCCCGGTGTCCACGGCGGCATCATCGCCCAGTGCATCGGCATGAAGCAGTCGGACATCATCGTCAGGATCAAGGAATTGACCGGCCATCAATTTCCGGCGGCGGCTGACGGCGACATCTGGGCGGAAACCAAGGTCCTGTTTTCCGAGGAGTTGAAACCAACGTCCGGAATTTCCGCCTTTCTCACGGCGCTCACCGGCGATCGCTGCGTGGCATCGTCGTCTTCGGTCGAGCGCATAAACCACAGCCTCGCGGTGACCGGACTGGCCCGCTTCTTCGGCGATGCGATCTACAGTTCCTCGATGGTCAAGAACGGCAAGCCTGCGCCGGACATCTTCTTGTTCGCCGCGGCAAAAATGGGCGCCAACCCGGCCGATTGCATCGTCATCGAGGATTCGCCCTTCGGCATCCAGGGCGCGGTCGCCGCCGGCATGACGGCGATCGGCTACACCGGTGGCGGCCACACCTATGCCGAGCACGGCGCGCGACTGAAAGCGGTCGGAGCCGACTTCGTCTGCGCCGACTGGCAGGAAGTCAGCCGCCAACTATCCGGGCTCGGTGTGCCGGCCTGATCCGTTACCGGTTAGGCAGTCCAAGGCGGGTCCATTCTTCGGGCGGGATCGTAGGCCCGACACGGAAGGTGAAGGACAAAACCCTCGTCGCATCGGGGTCGACCTCGCACCGGAAGCTCAGATGGTACCATTTGGTAGTTGTGCGGAAAGCGACATCCGGGGCGTCGAGAATATTGCCGGCCTTCAGCGGAACGCTTGGGATCAAGTCGGGAAAATAAGAGGCGTCCACCAATTGCTGGTCCAACGCGCTGGCGCAAAGCCTGGCAGCACGCTGGCCGCGAGTCATGCCGTTCATCGAGGTCGTGGCCAGCGCATCACCGGTCGCGCCCTGCGAATAGAGCCTGCGAACACCCGGAAGACCCGAGTAACTCGGCGATGCGGCAACGGCTGGGTCCTTGGAACTTGACCTCCCGGCGCTCCCGCTTCGGGACTTCGAAACCTTTGCCGGATTGGACTTCGGCGCGTCTGCGGGCTTGGGCGTAGGCGCTTCCGCCGATGTGGGAAGCTCGATCTCGCCGTCGCCGCCAGCGGCAGCCAACGGCGTTGGTGCCGTCGCTGCCTGCTTGCCGGCATCGTGTGCTTCCGTCTCTTGCTTGTCTGCCTGCTGTTTAGCTGGGTCCTGGATTGAAGTTGCCTGCTTCTCCTGTGCGGGCTCAGCATCCTTCGGCGCGGTTATCGGCGTCTCGCTGGCCTTGGTTGCCCGCTCTTCGGGGGCTGCCGGCGCGGCGGATTTGTTCTCTGCATCCTTCGGCGCGACAGGCGGCTTCGAATCCTCGGCCGGCGACGGCGAGTTGTCCTGAGCGCTGGCCCCGTCCAGGGATTTCCTGGGGCCGGTGTCCTTGGCGCCGAACTGAAAAACAGGTTTCAGCACCTCGATTGGCGAGGGCTTGCGCGGCTGCTGTTCCGGCGGAGGCGGCTTTTCAACCTTCTGCTCGGGCGGCTTTTCAACCTTCGGTTCCGGCGGCTTTTCCTTTGGCGGCGGCGCAGGGGCAGGTTTCGGTTTGGGTTGATCGGGCGGAGGGACGATCGCGATGTTTACCGGTTGCTCCTGCTGCGGCTGTTGGGGAGGCCTCGGCAGGCTGTAGACCAGGAGCGCTGCGATAAGCGCATGCAGGACCAGCGATGCGGACAAGCCCCATAGCAAATTCCGACGCCACTCTCGTGTCTCGTCCTTCATGCTGACCGATGTGGAATGAAATAGCGGCGGCTTCAAGCATAGGCATCGGATTGGTTTAATTTAACCGCTGACAGCTTGGTGATCCTGATCGGCACACGCAGGGCCGCGCACCCCGAAACGGGCGCGGCTCGACGATCCGCTGCAAGGGACGTCACTTGGCCGGCGACGCGCCACCAGCCCCATCCCCCGCACCTTGCAGGTACCGCCGCCTACCTCGCCACGCATCGGCGGGGAGATCCTAGACCAGCATGCCCATCGGGTTCTCGATCAGCCGCTTGAAGGCGACGAGCAGTTCCGCACCCAGCGCTCCATCGACTGCTCGGTGGTCGGTCGACAGCGTCACCGACATCACCGTGGCGATTTTGATCTCGCCATTCCTGACCACCGCCCGCTCCTCGCCGGCGCCAACCGCCAGGATCGTCGCATGCGGCGGATTGATCACCGCGGCGAAGTCCTTGATGCCGAACATGCCGAGGTTCGACACCGCCGTGGTGCCGCCCTGATACTCTTCCGGCTTCAGCTTGCGGCTGCGCGCACGGCTGGCCAGATCCTTCATCTCGTTGGAGATGGTCGACAGCGTCTTTTCATCGGCCCTGCGGATGATCGGCGTGATCAGGCCGCCGGGGATCGACACGGCGACGCCGACATCGGCGTGCCTGTGCTTGACCATGGCGCTCTCGGTCCAGGAGGCATTGGCATCCGGCACCGCCTTCAGCGCCATGGCCATGGCCTTGATCACCATGTCGTTGACCGAGAGCTTGTAGGCCGGGGCTTCACCCTTATCGGTCTTCTTTGTCGGCGCCGCCGCATTGAGCTGCGAGCGCAGCGCCAGGAGCGCGTCGAGTTCGCAATCGAGCGTCAGGTAGAAATGCGGGATGGTGGTCTTGGCCTCGACCAGCCGCCGCGCGATGGTCTTGCGCATAGTGTCGTACGGGACGAGTTCGTAGGAGCCGGGTTCGAACAGCTTCAGCACTTGGTCGTCCGACATCGCCTTGGGTGGTGCCGCAGGGGCCGGCGTGATTTCAGCCGCGACCGGCAATGCGATCTCGGCGGTCGGTTGCGCAGTGACTGCCGAGCCCTTTGTGGCGACCGCGGCCTCGACATCGGCGCGTACAACGCGGCCCCGGGGACCGCTGCCCCTCACATCGGCAATCGCAAGGCCTGCCTCACGGGCTAAGCGGCGAGCCAGTGGCGTTGCACGCGCAACGGACGGCAATTGGCTGATCTCCCCCCCTGTGGGGGAGATGCCCGACAGGGCAGAGGGGGGCGCGACAGAATGAGAGGCTGGCGGGACAGCGCCCCCCTCTGGCGACTTCGTCGACATCTCCCCCCCGAGGGGGGAGACTGGCGCCGCATAAATCTCGCCATCGGCATAGATCCAGGCCACGGGCGCGCCGACAGGAATATCGACGCCTTCCTTGCCGGTGACATCGCGCAGGATGCCGCTGGCCGGCGCGTCGATCTCCATCGCCGCCTTGTCAGTCTCGATCTCGAACAGCACGTCGCCCTTCTTGACCTGCTGGCCTTCCGTAGCGAACCAACGCGAGATCTGTCCGGTCGCCATGTCCATGTCGACCTTGGGAAGAATGACTTCGGTCGGCATCTTTCAGCGAACCCCTTTCACGAGGTCGCGCGCGGCGGTGATGATGTCGGGAACCTGCGGCACCGTGGCCTTTTCCAGTTCCGGATTGTAGGGGATCGGCGTCTCGGCGCCGCCCAGCCGCACGATCGGCGCGTCGAGATAGTCGAACGCCTCGCTTTCGGCGATCATGGCGCTGACCTCGGCACCGATGCCCAGCGTCTTGACCGCCTCGTAGACGCACATCAGCCGCGACGTCTTCTTGACGCTGTCGATGACCGTCTGCTTGTCCATCGGCCGGATGGTCCTGAGGTCGACGACTTCGACGTCAATGCCTTCAGCTTCCAGCGTCACGGCGGCGTCGAGCGCCTTCTGCACCATGATGGAGGTGGCGACGATGGTCAGGTCCCGGCCTTCGCGTCGGATGTCGGCCTTGCCGATCGGCACCGTATAATAGCCTTCGGGAACCGGCCCCTTTGCCTTGTAGAGCAGCTTGTGCTCGAAGATCATCACCGGATCGGGGTCGGCGACCGCCGCCAGAAGCATGCCCTTGGCATCATAGGGTGTCGCCGGCTGGATGACCTTCAGGCCCGGCACATGGCCGAGCCACGCCTCGAGGCTCTGGCTGTGCTGTGCCGCGGCACCCGTACCCGAGCCGGCGGGAAAGCGCATCACCACGGGCACCGAAACCTCACCACCCAGCATGAAACGCATCTTGGCCGCCTGGTTGACGATCTGCTCCATGGCGAGCGTGGCGAAATCGGAGAACTGGAACTCGAAGATCGGCCGCATGCCGGTAAGCGCCGCACCGACCGCGACGCCAGCGCCACCCAGCTCCGAAATCGGTGTGTCGATCACCCGCTCGGTGCCAAAACGATCGACAAGATCGCCCGTCACCTGGAAGGCGCCGCCATAGACGCCGATGTCCTCGCCCATCAGGAAGACGCGTTCGTCCATGTCCATGGCGATCGCCATCGCCTCCTGGATCGCCTGGGCGTAGCTCAGTTCACGCACCATCGCGTCCATCACGCCTGCTCCGTATACACGTAATTTCCGGTCTCGCGCACATCCGGCGACGGGCTCACCTTGGCGAACTCGATGCCATCGGCGATTTCCCGCGCCACCGCCTCGCGAATGGCCTCGATGCCCTTGTCGTCGATGAAGCCGAATTCGCGCAGCTCGTTCTCGAACAGCGTGATCGGGTCGCGGTTCGACATCCAGTCCTCGATCTCCTCCTTGGTGCGATAGCGGTTGCGGTCGCTCTTGGAGTGGCCGCGATGGCGGTAGGTCTTGGATTCGATCAGGGTCGGCCCCTCGCCCGCCCGCGCGCGCTCGACGGCCTTGTGCGATGCCTCGGCGACTTCGGAGAAGATGTTGCCGTTGACGATGACGCCAGGCATCGAATAGGCGGCGGCGCGGTCGGCGATGTTCTTGACCGCGGTGGAGCGGGCCGTAGACGTCGACATGCCGTAGCCATTGTTCTCGCAGACAAAAATGACCGGCAGCTTCCACACCGCCGCCATGTTCAGCGCCTCGTGGAAGGCGCCCTCATTGTTGGCGCCGTCGCCGAAGAAGGAGACGACGACCTTGCCGGTCTTCATCATCTTGGACGAGAGCGCCGCGCCGACGGCGATGGGAATGCCGCCACCGACGATGCCGTTGGCGCCAAGATTGCCCTTGGCGACATCGGCGATGTGCATCGAGCCGCCGCGCCCCTTGCAGTAGCCGGTGGTCTTGCCGAAGAACTCGGCGAACATGCGTTTCACCTCGGCCCCCTTGGCGATGCAGTGGCCATGGCCGCGATGCGTCGAGGTGATCTGGTCATCCTCGCCGAGCGGCATGCAGATGCCCATGGCGCTGGCTTCCTGGCCGATCGACAGGTGCATGGTGCCGTGGATCAGGCCACGCATGTAGCTTTCCTCGGCGCCCTCTTCGAAGCGGCGGATAAGGTACATCTTGTAGAGCACCTGCTTGAGCTGTTCGGCGCTGTACTGGCGATAGACGAACGGCAGGTTGGCGCGGCTGTCCGCGACGGCTTTGCTGGCTCCGGCCATGATCAGGCTCCCACGGTTCCGTAGACGAGCTTGTCCTGACGGGCGCGCAGTTCGGCGATCTTGGAACCCGCGGCCGGGGCCGCGTTGGCATAGGTGATGAGCTCGCCCTTCTTGATCGGCGCCGTTATCGAACCGCCCTGCAGCAGGCCGCACGGAATGGCTCTCGCCGCGTGCGCTTCCGGCGCCGTCATGATCCAGGCGCGGTAGCAATATTCGCCGATGGCATCGAGCTTTTCGCCCGGCTGCATGTCCTTCTTGGCCACCGCGCAGACCTCGGCCACCGGCTTTGCCAGCGGCACCATGTCGGCCTTGCCGTAGAGCACGACGCGGGCGCAGGTCAGCGGCACTTCCAGCGACGTCAAATGATAGGGGCGATGGAAAGTGAAGTATGGGCCCTTGCCCATCTTCAGATCTTCCATGCGCTCCGAAATGCGGGGATGCGACATGTCGGCGACGACGAAAACGCCTGGCGCGACGCCCTTGCCGATCGAATAGTCGACAACGCCAACCCTGGACAGCACGCCGCCATCCCTCTGCGGCACCAGCACCTTGTTCAGTTCGCCGAGCGTTGCCGCCGGGCCATGCATGCCGGCCTTGTCCGGCACCAGCCCGGTGGCATTGGCGATCGCCGCCATCTCGACCATCGTCTTCGAACCGTCAACGAATTCGACCAGCATGCGCACATTCATGTGCCGTCGCCTGGCCTCTTCCTCATAGTCGGGCGGCGTGGCGTCGATGTTGAGCGGATTATTCTTGCCCTTGCCGGCGGCGACGATCGGATGGCCCATGGCCGAGACGAATTCGATCAGCTCCATGCAGGAAGACGGCTCGTCGCCGGCGCCCAGCGAATAGGTGACGCCGAGCCGATCGGCCTCGCTCTTGAGGTAGGCGCCGATCGTGACGTCGGCCTCGACATTCATCATCACCAGATGCTTGCCGTGCTCCATGGCGCGCAAGCCGATCTCGGCGCCGACGGCGGGAACACCGGTCGCGTCGATGACGACGTCGATGAGATCATTGTTGATGACCAGGCTGGCATCGTTGGTCACCGCCACCTTGCCGGCCTCCATGGCAGCCGTCATCGCCGAGGCGTTCGACACTTCGCGCGCGTGCCCGGTTTCCTGGAAGGCGATGTCCACCGCCTTGCTGGCGGCGGGCAGGTTGAGCTCCGAGATCGCGCCGATCTCGATGCCCGACATGTGCGCGACGCGGGTAACGATGTCGGTTCCCATTTCGCCGGAGCCGATCAGGCCGATGCGGATGGGCTTGCCCGATTTGCCGCGTTCCTCGAGATCACGGGCAAGGCCCGTCAACGAAACATTCGAAGCCATACCGCTCTTCCTCCCACATTGCAGGCTCATTCAGTCACTTGACGGGTATTGAACATCTGTATTTCTGTCAAGACTAATGTCCAAAGTCAGCGCACTTCGTGAACCCTTCGAAGGCCTCCGGCAGGCGCGGAACAGCCGCCGGAAGAAGCCGTGTCCTGTGCGATGCGACAGACTGTGGAAGCAGAAAGATATCAAACAGCTCCGCGAACCGGGCGGATCATCGTCGAGATGCTGTCGACGCCCCGCGTGTTATCCGACGATCGGCAACTCTCGGAAGTGCACGATCACCCCATCCGCGTCGATGAAGATGACCGCGTAGGCGGGCGACTCATGGCCCAGGCTCCAGCTGTCGGAAAAATCGAGCGCGGTCTGGTGGTTGGTGCTGCGCAGCGTGCTGACCGGTATGCCGCGCCAGCTGCCGGCGATCAGCCGGTGGACATGGCCGGCGAAGATGTGGCGGACATTGCCATGGCGCGCTAGGAGATCGTGGAATGTATCGGCGTCGGCGAGCTTGACCGCGTCGAGCACCGGCATGTGTATCCGGAACGGCGGGTGGTGCATGAACAGGAAGACCGGCCGGTCATGCGCCTCTTGCAGACGTTCGTCGAGCCAGCCGAGACGCGCGGCGCACAGCCTGCCCTCGACTTGGCCACTGTCCAGCGTATCAAGCAGGATCAGCCGACCTTCGCTGCCGTCGAAAACGCTCTGCACGAACCCTTGCTCGGCGGCATGGGGGAACATTTCAAGGAAAACCGCGCGGTCGTCGTGGTTGCCGAGCATCAGCCGGCAGGCCGGAGAAAATTGCGCCAGCCTCTCCCGCAACGCCGCATAGGCGGCGCGCTCGCCATCATTGGTCAGATCCCCCGATATCACCACCAGATCGGCATCGGCATGGTTTTCGCCGATATCCGCCAGGCAGGCGTCCAGCCTGGCGAGCGGATCGGAGCCGTAGAGAAGGCCACCCGGCGCCATCAGATGCGGGTCGGAGAGCTGGATGATCTTCATGGGCATCGACCTCGGGACTTCAGGAGGAATTGTTCGAAAGCCGCTCAGCGTCATGCGGGACAAAACTGCCGCGCACGACCAGCGGCACGGCCAGACGCTCGCGAATGGGCGCCATATCCGGTTTCCGCTGGCGCAGGTCGAGCAATGCGACGGCCCTGGCAGCCATGGTCTCCGGGTCCTGACGGAAGGTGGTCAGCCGGTAGGCAAGCCAGCCGGCTTCCGGCACATCGTCGAAGCCGATCACGCAGAGATCGCCGGGAATGTCGAGCCCGACCTGACGGGCATGGTCCATGACGCCGAAAGCAATGAGGTCGTTGACGCAGAAGATTGCCTCTGGCCGGCTCTGGCCGTCGATCAGCGCCCTGCCCGCCTGCAGTCCGCCGGCATAGTCCGTATCCCTGCCGCGCGCGATCACGACCTCGGCCCCCAGGCGCGCCGCCTCGGCGCGGAACGCATCCTCGCGCTCGGTGATGGTGGGCGTGCCCGACAGCGAGCCCGCCAGGCCGAGCTTCGTCATGCCGCGCGCGACGAACAGCGCCGCTGCCAGCTTCGCAGCCGCGCGGCCGTCGGTCTGAATGTGATCGGCCTCCGGTTCTGAACGGCCGATCACCACAAGCGGCTGGCCGTTGCGCCGCGCCAGTTCGAAGAAGGATGATGGCGGCGAGCCGGACAGGATGATGGTCGCCTCGGCGCGATGGCCGAGCAGCGTCTTCTGGGCCGATATCAGCTCCTGTTCGGTCTGGCCGGTGTTGATCATCACAGGAACATTGCCGCGATGAATCAGGGCCTTGGTGAGCGCCGCGGCGAGATGGGCGCGAAAACCGACTTCCGGCTTGGTCACCACCAGCCCCACCAGCCGGCTCTGGTTGGCGAGCAGGCCGCGCGCGAGGTCGTTGACCTGATATCCGAGTTCCTCGGCCGCGCGCATGATCTTCTCGCGCGTTTCCGTGGCGACGCTGGCGCCCGGCGTGAAGGCGCGCGACACCGCCGAGCGCGAGACGCCGGCCTGGCGCGCGACATGCAGCGCGCTGACCGAGCGAAGCTTGTCCGAGGTCTTATCCACCGTCATCGGTCGAAGCTCATGCCGACGTCCCTTTTTTGCACAGCTGTGCATTGCCGCACGCAGGCAGGCGTTCTCCGGGTATCTCGAATAGGAGGTCCAGGTAACGGATTGATGACGGCTCGAAGGGAAAGCCTCTCCTCTCTCCCTTCTTTAGCCGGTCACTCGTCACGGCGCATCGCTGCCGAACAACTCCAATCATCCTGCGGCGATTGGGAATTGCTGGCGATCCAGCCAGACGGCGCTACTGCGCCGTCCAGCCGCCATCCATCGGCAGTGTGGTGCCGGTGATCTGCTTGGCGGAATCCGAGCACAGGAACAGCGTCAGCGCCGCAAGTTCTTCCACGGTGACGAATTCCTTGGTCGGCTGCGCGGCGAGCAGCACATCATGCTTGACCTGTTCCTCGGTCATGCCGCGCGCCTTCATCGTGTCGGGTATCTGCTTCTCGACCAGCGGCGTCCAGACATAGCCGGGTGCGATGGCGTTGACGGTGATGCCGTCCTGCGCGACTTCCAGGGCCACAGTCTTGGTCAAGCCCGATATGCCGTGCTTGGCCGACACATAGGCCGACTTGAACGGCGAGGCGACCAGGGCATGCGCGGAAGCCGTGTTGATGATGCGGCCCCATTTGCGCGCCTTCATGCCGGGCACCACCGCCTTGATGGCGTAGAAGGCCGCGAGCAGATTGATACGGATGATGGCTTCCCACTTGTCGTCGGGGAATTCCTCGATCGGCGCGACATGCTGGATGCCGGCATTGTTGACCAGGATGTCGAGGCTGCCGAACGCCTCCTCGGCGTCATGCACCATTGCGCTCACCGCCGCGCCGTCCATCATATTGGCGTCGGAGTAGCGGGACTTGACGCCGAAATCCTTCTCGATGCCGGCGCGCTCCTGCTCGATCGCGGCGGCGTCGCCAAGGCCGTTGATGGTGACGTTGGCGCCTTCGGCGGCGAACGCACGGGCGATGGCCAGGCCGATACCGCTGGTCGAACCGGTAACGAGGGCATTCTTCGAGGACAGGAAACCCATGATGATCTCGCGAAGTGGGAGGGGAATAGGACGATATAAATTGTGCGTCGCAGCATGACAATGACAGAGCCATGTGTCGATGCGATTACAGCCAGACGACAGCGCCGGTACGCTCCCCGCGGTCCGGAACCACGGCCGTCAGACTGACACGGCACTGTCATGGTGCCGTGTCACATAATTGGTGCGCCTTCGCGCGGTCATTCCTGAACGCAATTCGCCTGACGAAACTTCACCTGACAAAACCTTGGGGGTGCAGCTTGGAAATCGCCGATGTCTTGAAGCGCGCCTATGCGATGCCGCTGACCAACCCGTCTTTTCCGCCCGGCCCCTACCGTTTCTTCGACCGCGAATACATCATTATCACCTACCGCACGACGCGCGAGGCGCTCGAAGCCGTCGTGCCGGCGCCGCTGGAGATCGACGAGCCGCTGGTCAAGTACGAATTCATCCGCATGCCCGATTCGACCGGCTTCGGCGATTACACCGAGACCGGCCAGGTCATCCCGGTGCGGTACAAGGGCCAGCATGGCGGCTACGTCCATTCGATGTATCTCGACGACGACGCACCGATCGCCGGCGGGCGCGAGCTGTGGGGGTTTCCAAAGAAGCTGGCCAACCCCAAGATCGTCCATGAGGGCGAGGTGATCGTCGGCACGCTGCACTATGGCAGTGTTCTGTGCGCCACCGGCACGATGGGCTACAAGCACCGCGAGGCTGACCACGATTCCGTGCTTGCCTCGCTCGCCGCGCCCAATTTCCTGATCAAGATCATCCCGCATGTGGACGGCACGCCGCGCATTTGCGAGCTGGTGCGCTATTACCTCACCGATATCACGCTGAAAGAAGCCTGGACGGCGCCGGCCGCGCTCGATCTGCGGCCCCACGTCATGGCCGACGTGGCGAAGCTGCCGGTGCTCGACATCGTGTCGGCCATCCACTTCAAAGCCGATCTGACGCTCGGGTTGGGCGAGGTGGTCCACGACTATCTTGCCGGTTACAGCCAGCTCGCAAACAGCACAACCCTGCCGGAGAAAATTCGTGCTTGAACGCAACCGAAACAAGGAAGCCGCCGCCACCATCGAGGAGATCTCGGCGCAATACGACCGCATCGCTCTGGTGTTCCAGGGCGGCGGTGCGCTCGGCGCCTACCAGGCCGGCGTCTACCAGGCGCTGGCCGAGGCCGGCTGCGAGCCGAGCTGGCTGTCCGGCGTGTCGATCGGCGCCATCAACGCCGCGATCATCGCCGGCAATGAGTCCAGCCGCCGGCTGCAGCGGCTGGAGCAGTTCTGGCAGACGATCTCGGGCCGCAAGATCTGGTCGTATACGCCGGAGGGCGACATCTACCGCGACATCCGCAACCGCACCTCCTCGTGGATGACGATGACCATGGGCCAGCCCGGCTTCTTCAAGCCGCGCAATCCCAATCCCTGGTTCGAGCATACCGGCGCCGAGGGCGCCACCAGCTTCTACGACACCGCCGAACTGAAGGATACGCTGGAGAGCCTGATCGACTTCGATGTCCTGAATGACGGCAGGAAGCGGCTAAGCGTCGGCGCGGTCAATGTCCGGACCGGCAATTTCGTCTATTTCGACACCGACAAGGTGCGCATCGGACCCGAGCACATCATGGCCAGCGGCGCGCTGCCTCCCGCCTTCCCGTCGGTCCGTATCGAGGGCGAGTATTACTGGGACGGCGGCATCGTCTCCAACACGCCGCTGCAATATCTGCTCGACCAGGAAGAGGACCGCTCCTCGCTGGTATTCCAGGTCGATCTGTTCAGCGCCCGCGGCGTCCTGCCACGCGGCATGGCCGACGTGCTGTCGCGCCACAAGGACATCATGTATTCCAGCCGCACGCGCCAGAACACCGACAATTTCCAGCGCATCCACGCGCTCAAGATGAAGCTGCTCGAGGCGCTGAAGCGCGTGCCTCCCGAATTGCTGAAAGACGGCGAGAAGGAGCTGATCGCCGACTATTCCGACGCCGGCGTTGTCAACATCGTCCACCTGATCTACCAGCACAAGGGCTACGAGGGACACGCCAAGGACTATGAATTCTCCGGCACCTCGATGCGCGAGCACTGGGAGATGGGCCTGGAGGACACGCAGCGCACCTTGCGCCATCGCCAGTGGCTGACCCTGCCGACCAATGTCGAGGGCGTCGCCATCCACGATCTGCACCGCGAGGACCCGACCTAGCCAAACCCGCGCGGTGATTTTCACCGGTATCAGACCTATTGTCGGCGAGATTCCAGTCGCTCGATCGAGCGGGCCGGCGTTCGAGATTTGTCGGCCCCCTCCCTTGTGTCGTTATCCTTGGGCGTAGCGGAACGAAGACCCAGGGATTCACGCCGTTCCCTTGCTCCAAGAGTGCGGCGGAGCAGATTTCTGCACCGTAGCCACGCCTTGAAAGTCCTGGCATCGATGCTGGGGACTACGCCGCACCGCTTCGCTCCAGGACGACGAGGCGATGGGCGTTTCGCGCCAATCTCCAAGGCATGAGCCCCTTCAACGTAAATGCGCATATTCTCTTGAAGACTTGCCCCTCGCCCAAAGAAAAGGCAGCGCCGGTCGCTGGCGCTGCCTTTGTTCGAGAACTTTCGGCTCCGCTCAGAACACCTGGCGGAAGACGATGAACAGCACGAAGGCGAGCGCGATCGAGCACGGCAGCGTCAGCACCCAGGCGAGCAGCAGGTTGCGCACCGTGGACCACTGCAGGCCGGAGCCGTTGGCCGCCATCGTACCGGCGACGCCCGACGACAGAACGTGGGTGGTCGATACCGGGAGTCCGAGACGGTCGGCCATGCCGATGGTCACCATTGCAACGAGTTCGGCCGCCGCGCCCTGGCCGTAGGTCAGGTGGCTCTTGCCGATCTTTTCGCCGACGGTGACGACGATGCGCTTCCAGCCGACCATCGTGCCGAGTCCGAGAGCCAGCGCGACAGCCACCTTCACCCAGAGCGGGATGAACTTCGTCGCATTGTCGACGGCCTTGTGGTAGTCGGTGACTGCCTTCAGGTCGTCGTCCTTCATCGGCAGCAGCTTCTTCTTGTCGATCAGCTTCAGCGCTTCACCGATCAGGTAGATGTCGTTGCGCGCGTTGCTGACCAGATCGGTCGGCACCTTTTCGACCGAAGCATAGGGCTGCAGCTCGGCGGTGGTGTTGTGAATATAGGTCTGCAGAGCAATGGTCGTCTGATCGGTCCACGTCTTGCTGCGCACGGCTTCCTGCACGGCAGCCTTTGCAGCATTGGCATCGGCAACGGTGACGCCGGGCTTGACATATTTGCCCAGCGCCGTCTCGACGTTGACGGAAGCCGACTTGTAGGCCTCGAGATAGTTGATGTCGGGCGTGCGGTTGAGCGCGTAGGCGGTCGGCACGACGCCGATCAGGATGAGCATGATCAGGCCCATGCCTTTCTGTCCGTCATTGGAGCCGTGCGCGAAGCTGACGCCGGTGCAGGTGAAGATCAGCAAGGCGCGGATCCACCAGGGCGGCGGGGCATTGCCCTTCGGCGCTTCATAAAGAGCCGGGTTGCGCACCAGCAATTTCATCACATAGAGCAGGATGGCGGCGGCGAAGAAGCCGATAATCGGCGACACCAGCAAGGTGGTGCCGACATTGGTCGCCTGCCCCCAGTCGACGCCACTGGTGGCACTTCCGGCCGGCGCCATGAACTGGTTGGCGAGGCCGACGCCGATGATCGAGCCGACCATCGTGTGCGAGCTCGAGGCCGGCAGGCCGAGGAACCATGTGCCGAGATTCCACAGGATCGCCGCGACGAGCAGCGCGAACACCATGGCAAAGCCCGAGGACGAGCCGACCTGCAGGATCAGCTCGACCGGGAGCAGCGACAGGATGCCGAAGGCGACCGCGCCGCTTGAGGTGAGCACTCCGAGGAAATTGAAAACGCCTGACCACATCACGGCGAATTCGGCCGGCAGGGAACGCGTGTAGATGACGGTCGCCACCGCATTGGCGGTGTCGTGGAAACCGTTGACGAATTCGAAGCCGAGCGCGATCAGCAGGGCGATGCCGAGCAGGATCCACGGCACGGTCTTGGCCACCGCCAGATCCTGGCTGAGCGCGTAGCCGACATAGATGATGCCAACCAGCACCAGCACACCGAACGCAGGCAGGAACCACTTGGCGCCGCCCGATTGATCCAGCGGATGATCCGGCCTCGGGATGCCCGCTTCACTAGAAACTATGTCCACCATGTCCCACTCCTTTTGCATTGCAGCAAAGACCTGGGAAAGACGCTATGTCCGCACGATGAACCCTGTATGACGCGAAGAGGCGGCTTTGCGCCTATGCCGGACCAGCCCGGAGCAGGCCGCGCGAGAAATCCGCTCCAGCACGACCTTCGTCGTCAAGCGCGGACCGCGAGGCGCCATCGCCATCGGCCCCGATAGCACGCTTGTCGAGGCCGTCGCACCCGATGTCCGCGTTGTCGACACGATCTCGGTGCCGGCGATGTCTTCAACGCCGCTTTCCTGGCAGCCATGGCCGCATCAAGCGTGGAGACCGGGTGCTTTCGACTACCACCCGATAGGGACACCGTCGAACGTCTGGAAGGAGCCGCTGTCTCCAGGCGTCGCACTATCGATGATGGTGCGCAGGCCCCGCGCACTGTCCTCGACTGCCAGAACCGCCTGATCGCCTCCCATATCCGTCTTCACCCAACCTGGATGGAGCGACAACACCGTTATCCCGTCGACGCGCAAATCCTGCGCCAACTGGGCGCAGACCATGTTGAGCGCTGACTTCGAGCAGCGGTAGGCATAGTCGTCGTCATAATCATCGAGCAGCCCCTCAGCCATCGAGCCGGCCCGGCTGCCGATGTTGGCGATGACGCGCATGCGCCCCGCAACCAGGTTCGGGCGCAGCGCCCTCGCCAGCAACAACGGACCGAGCGTGTTCGTCCGCACGACCTTCAGGAATTCATCCGGGGCAAAGCTGTGCAGGCCAGGGATTTCGCTGCGGATGGCGGCGTTGTTGACAAGCACATCCACGGGCCTGCCGGCGAGCCGCGTGGCAAGGTCGCAAATGGAAGCCGGGTCGGCGACGTCGAGCGGCTGGAACTCGATTCGACCCGCGCAACCTTCAACCGGATGCGTTCGCCCGCAACCGATCACGCGCCAGCCATGGTGGGCGTATTGCACCGCCAGCTCGTGGCCAAGCCCACGCCCGGCGCCAGTTATGAGGACCGTGCCGCCACGCCCTTCCGCAGCCAAGTCAGGCGCTCTTGGCGACCGGCACGGTTTCCTGCCGGGCAATCATGGCGTAGACCTCGCCGGAATATTTGATCTGGCGTTGCTGCGTGGCGAAATCGACATGGGTGATGCCGAAGGGCGTCGTATAGCCATAGGCCCATTCGAAATTGTCGGTCAGTGTCCAGGCGAAATAACCCCGCACCGGCACGCCCTCGACCGCCGCCTTGGCCACTTGCTCGATATGATCGACATAATAGGCGGCGCGCAGATCGTCCCAGACACGCCCGTCGTCGCCAACCTGTTCCGGCGTCGTGGCGACGCCGTTCTCGGAAATGTAGATTGCCTGCGGCGCATAGCGGTCGTTCACATAACGCAGGATGTCGTACATGCAGCGCGGCCATATCTCGTAGTCGACCGCCGAATAGATGCCTTCCGGTTGCACCCGTCGATAGCTTAGCGGCGCGAGTTCGTCACCCGCCGCGATCACCGAGCGACGGTAGATGTTGATGCCCAGATAGTCCACCGGCGCGGCGATGATCTGATTATCCCGCGCATCGATCGGCGGCAGCAGATCGCCGTAGAGCTCCAGCATGTCTTGTGGGTATGTGCCCTTGAAGACGGCATCGAGAAACCAGCGGTTCTGGGCGCCATCGAAGCGCCGTGTCGCCGCGACATCGCGCGGATCATCGGTAGCGGCCTCCGCGACGTTGAGATCGAAGACGATGCCGATTGACGCATCCGCCACTTCGGCCCGGATGACTGGAACAGCCAGGCCATGCCCCAGCAATGCGTGATGACTGGCGGTCACGCCGCCTTTCACACCATCGCGCAATCCCGGCGCATCCTCACCGGTTGCATGTCCCGACCAGCAGAAGGTCCAGGGCTCGTTGAGGGTCGTCCATTTCTTGACGCGATCGCCGAAGCTGCGGGCGGCAAGCCCGGCATAATCGGCAAAGGCGGTGGCGGTTTCGCGACTGTACCAGCCGCCACGGTCTTGCAACGCCTGCGGTAGGTCCCAGTGATAGAGCGTTGCATAAGGCTCGACGCCGGCTTCAAGCAGATCGTCGACCAGCCGGTCGTAGAAGGCGATACCCTTGGCGTTGGCGTCGCCTCGACCTTCGGGAAGAAGCCGCGTCCAGGCGAAGGAAAAGCGATAGGCGCCGAGGCCGAGCGCCTTGAGCACAGCGATATCTTCCTTCCAGCGATGATAGTGATCGCAGGCTACGTCACCGCTCGAGCCATCCACGATCACGCCGGGAACCCGGCAGAACCGGTCCCAGATGCTTTCGCCCTTGCCGTCCGCGTCATGCGCGCCCTCGATCTGATAGGCCGCGGTCGCGGCGCCGAACACGAAGCCTTGCGGAAAGACCAGTCCGGCGGCACGGGCTTCGAGGGTCCGGCGTGCGTTATCGATGCTTGATGTCATATTTTCTCTCGATGGTGCTGACGAGGCTTGCCGCCGCCAACGTCAGGAAAATGTAGAAGATGGCGGCTGAGTTGTAGGGCGCGAACGGCAGGAAACTTGCCGACTGGAATTCCCGCATACGCTGCGTGATGTCACGGATCGACAGGATCGAGAGCAGGGACGTGTCCTTGAGGATGGCGATCAGTTCGTTGCCGAGCGGCGGAATGATGATGCGGAAGGCTTGCGGCAACACAACCAGCCGGGCGGTACGCCAGCCATTGAGGCCGAGACTGTGCGCTGCCTCGATCTGGCCCGCGGGGATTGCATTGATGCCGGAACGAAATATTTCGGCGAGATAGGCCGAATAGGCCAGCGCCATGGCGGCAATGCCGCGCACCAGGTTCGGCGGATCGAACACGCCCTGCGTCGCGTCCTTGAGCGCGCCGGCGAGCGGCAGGCCGACATAGAGAACGATAACCAGCATCGGGATGCCACGGATCGTGTCGACGATGAATTCCGAGCCGATGGAGAGCGGGTGCCTGCGGTGGATATGACCGCCGAAGGTCAGCAGCCCAAGCACGATCGCCAGCACCGCGAGCGTAATGCCGAACGCCTTGTCGCGATCGTTCAACGCCTCCGCTTGCCACAGCACGGGCAATGCGCCCGGCGCCGTTGCGGCGGGGACAAGTGCCGCGCTGATATCGGGAGCCTTGCCGATCGCGTCGAGCGCTTCCGGCGCGCCACGAAAGGTGCGCAGCGGCACGTCGCGGTCGGGACCTCCGGGAAATTGCCCGTAGCGGACGGGACCAAGTATCCCGGACGGGGTACCGGCCGTGACAGCGACCTTCCCGGCGAGAGACCCCACAAGCACATAGCTGTCGCGCGGCTGGAGCAGGAACCACGCGGCAGCGCAGATCATGAGGATGGTTGCCGCGATGCAGATCAGGTCCGCCCGCCAGCTGTATTTGAGCTTGAGGAGCCCGACCCAGAGCAACCCCATCATTGCCGCCAGCATGTAGGCGGCGACGGCCGCCCGGATCGTCGTGGCGACACCCGCCGCGAATGCGATATGCGCGAAAAGCAGGATGAAGGCCAACCCGGCGCCGTTCACCGCCGCAAGTGCAAAGCGGGCACAACGGTGCGTCGCGTTGCCGGTGCCATTGCGGGCGGCGATGAAGAACGCACCGAGGAGCACGATCGTCAGGCCGAAATAGGCTCGCAACAGGAGTGCGGCCTGGCCGCGCACCATGAGGTCGGCGGCATCCGTCAATCGCCGCGGCGTAAGGCCCTGAACCACCAGATTGGAGGTGAACGGATCAACGGCGTTCGCCACGACCGATGCCACGAAGGGGTAGGCCACACCGGTTGTCGCAAGCACCATGGCGGCGGCAAGGTTGACCCCGGCGGCGACAATCGCGAGACGCGGTGACCTGGACGAAGCGCGCGAGAACACGACCACGGCAAGGCCGGCGAAAAAGGCGACAGCCAGCGCCAGAAAGCCAGGCACGAAGACCGACGAGCCGTTCTCCACGCCGAGGATGGCGCGAAGCGAGCGCTGGTAGTTAATCGACGAAGCGAAGAGATAGACGATGAACGGCAAAGCCGCGACGATGATCAGATTGCTGGGCCGCAGGCGCATCAGAAACTGCATCCGGTCCCGTCCCTCCCTCACGGCGGCTCCGGCGCCCGGCACCGGAGCCGAAGTCCTTCAAGCAGTTATTTCACGCCCCAGTATTTGGCGATCAGCGCGTCGAGGCTGCCATCGGCCTTGATGGCCTTCAGCCCTTCGTTGAAGGCGGCGACATTCTCGTCACCCTTGCGGAAGACCAGCCCCAGGGGATCGGACTGGAGATTCCTGATCGGCACCACCAGTTCGCCCGCGAATTCCTTTTCATACGCGGCGGCATTGGCGCCATTGATCACGACGCCATCCACGTCCTTGTTCTTCAGCGCTATGACGGAGGCCGCGAAACTGTCATACGCGACCACATTGTCCTTGCCGACAATGCTTTCGGCGACCTGTGAGTCGGTAGTGTTGGCTTGCGCCGAGAGCTTCTTGCCTTTCGCCTTGAAGTCGTCGAGCGACAGGCCCTCGTCTTCAACGCGCATGAGGACGGCCTGACTGTTGATGATGTAGGGGTCCGAGAAATCCATCGCCTTCTTGCGTTCGTCGGTGATGGATACGCCGGAAGCGACCAGGTCGAAACTTCCCTGGTCGAGAGCGGCGAAGATACCATCCCAGCCGGTGGTGACGAATTCAGCCTTGCAGTTGATCTTGCCGCAGACCGCCTTGATCACATCGACGTCGAAACCGACGATCTGGCCGCTCGCCGCGTCGACGCTTTCCATCGGCGGCGAGGTGGTGTCGGAACCCACCTTCAGGACCTTGCCTCCGAGGTCGGCGGCGCCGGCAGTGCCGGCCGCCAATAGCGCCACCGCAAGTCCGATCAGAATCTTCTTCATGCTCTTTCCTCCCATGTCATGATTAGCGGCGGTTTCGCCCGCCGAGATTGTCCGGCTGCCGGCCGATGAGCTCGGGTCTCGAGACCATGGTGAGCCTTGCCGGATCCTCGCCCGCCATGCGTCGCAGCAGAAACTCCCCGAGCTTGCGGCCGAGGAGTTCGATTGGTTGGTAGAATGTCGTGATCGGCGGGGTGAAGTACGCGCTGACGTTGATATCGTCATAGGCGATGACGTCGACATCCACCCCGACGCGCCGGTCGAGGCTGCCCAGCGCCGACAGGACGCCCAGGGTGGTGGATTCGTTGATGCACACCAGGGCGGTGGGCGGGCTGGGCAAGCCAAGAAGTCTGAGCGCGCTGTCACGGCCGAAGCGGGTGGACAGATCGCCGTCGGCCACAAGGTCCATCGATGTGGCAAGCCCTGCCTCGTCGAAGGCGCGCGAAAAGCCGTCAATCCTGTCCAGGGCATAGGAAAGACGGCGATCCGCGTTGATCAGCGCTATCCGCCGATGTCCGCCCGCTATCAGCCGGGCCGTGGCGGTGAATGCCGCCCATTCATTGTCGACATCGACATGGGCATAGGTGAGCGGCTTGCGGCATCGGCCGAGCGACACGAACGGAAAATCGCTTTCGACCAGCAGGTCGATACGCGGATCGTCGGCCTGCACGCCGGAAAAGATCAGGCCGTCGGCCGCGCTCTGGTCGACGATGCGACGGGCTGTGTCGAAGGCGTCGCCGAAATCCCGGAAACCGTGAACGGAGAGCTGATAATCGCTGTTTTCCAGCGCCTGGCTTATGCCGCTCAGGATCTGTGTGTATTCAACGCCGTCCCACTCATAGCCGGCAGCGGACGTTATCGGCATCAGCACCGCCGCCCGATAGGTCTTGCCGGTCCTCAGCGCCATGCCTCGGATGTTCGCCTGATAGCCCAGATTTCGCGCGGCGGCGACGATGGCGTCCCTGGTCTGCTGGGCGACCACGGGGGAACCGCGCAGAGCCTTCGAGACGGTGGCGATCGAAAAACCCGTATGGGCCGCCAACGTCTTGATCGTCGGCGAAAGTTCTCGATGCTCGGATTTTTTGCTCGCTGCCATGGACCGCTGCTAACCCAAGAGGTCAGCATCCGTAACATCGGGTAAAAACGTTTTCAAGAATAATAAAAACGTTTTTATACACCGCGGATTCGAACATCGATCGAAGGACAAGAGCGGCGATGATGCGCGACGGCACAGATCACCGCTCCGTTCCGTGAAGTGGAATGGCCGGGCAAGGAGCCCAAGGCCAGCTGCCGGCCCGGCACCAAACAGGCGTTCGGCTTTCAGGCCTTAGCGCGCGGGCGGCGCATACATCAGGCCGCCGGCATTCCACAGCGCGTTGATGCCGCGCGCGATCTTCAGCTGGCTCGACTGGCCGAGGTTGCGTTCGAAGATCTCGCCATAATTGCCGACCTTGGCGACGATGTTGTAGGCGAAGGCCGGCTCGAGCCCGATCTGCTTGCCGTTGTCGCCCTCGACACCGAGGAACCGGCGGATCGTCGGGTTTTGCGACTTCAGCGAGGCTTCCGCATTGGCTTGCGTGATGCCGTCCTCTTCCGCCTCGATCAGCGAGAACAGCGTCCAGCGCACGACATCGAACCACTTGTCGTCGCCCTTGCGCACGGCCGGACCCAGCGGCTCCTTCGAGATGATCTGCGGCAGCACCGTGAAAGCCGCGGGATCGGTCAGCTTCAGGCGCTGCGCATAAAGCGCCGAAGCGTCCGTGGTGTAGACATCGCAGCGGCCGCTGTCGAACGCCTTGATGATGCTGTCGGCGGAATCGATGACGACCGCCTCGTACTTCATCTTGTTGGCGGTGAAGTAGTCGGCGACGTTCTGCTCGGTGGTGGTGCCTTGTTCCGCACACACCGTTGCGCCAGAGAGCTTCAGCGCGCTGTCCACGCCGAGATCCTTGCGCACCATGAAGCCCTGGCCGTCATAATAGACGGCGCCGACGAAATGGATGCCCATGCCCGTGTCGCGCGACAAGGTCCAGGTCGACTGCCGCGACAGAATATCGACGGTTCCGGCTTGCAGCGCCGTGAAGCGCTCCTTGGTGGACAGCGGCACGTAGCTGACCTTGTCGGGGTCGCCGAAAACGGCGGCTGAAACCGCGCGGCAGAAATCGATGTCGAAGCCGCTCCATTTTCCCTGGTCGTCGGGTGCTGAGAAGCCCGCCACCCCCTGGCTGACGCCGCACAGGATCGAGCCCCTCTGCTTGACGATGTCGAATGTGTCCGCCTTCGCCGGAGCGGCCAGCGTGGCCGCTATGAGCGCGAGCGCGGTAATCAATGCATGTCTCATGGTTCCTCCCTTGATGAGGCAAAGCCTCTCCTGCCGCCGGCACGTGAAGCACCGGACCTTCGTGAAAATCGCTGTTTTCTGTCAGTTCACGCACCGCCAGGCGGTGCGCTGGTCTGTCCTAAGCCTCTTGCGCCAGAACCGCCGCCAGCGTCTCGTCGAGAACGCCGACAAGATGATCGGCATTGGCCCGGCTGAAGATCATCGGCGGGCGCATCTTCAGGACATTGTCATGTGGTCCCTCGGTGCCGATCAGCACGCCGCGTGCCCGAACGCCGTCATTGATGCGGCGGGCAAGAGCTGTCGCCGGCGCCTTGCTCTTGCGGTCCTCGACCAGTTCGATGCCGAGGAAGAGCCCCTGGCCGCGCACGTCGCCGATGATCTCGTAACGATCCTGCAAGGCCTTGAAGCGCGCCATGAGATAACAGCCGATCTCCTGCGCATTGCGCCTCAGCCCATCGCGCTCGATGACGTCGAGCACCGCTAACCCTGCCGCGCAGGACACCGGATTGCCGCCGAAAGTGTTGAAATACTCCATGCCGTTGTTGAACGAGGCGGCGATCTCGGCGGTGGTCACCACGGCCGCCATCGGGTGGCCGTTGCCGATCGGCTTGCCCATGGTGACGATGTCTGGCGTTACCCCCTGGGTTTCGAAAGCCCACCAATGGCTGCCGACGCGGCCAAAGCCGACCTGCACCTCGTCGGCGACGCAGATGCCGCCGGCGGCGCGCACCATCGCGTAAACTTCCTTGAGATAGCCGTCGGGCAGGAACACCTGGCCGGCAACGCTGGGGATCGATTCCGCCAGGAACAGGCCGGGCGCGCGGCCTTGCCTCGCCATGTCGGCGATCTGCTCGGCGACGCTTTCGGCAAAACGCTTCGCATGCTCGTCATCAGGCCATTCGACCGGTGCACGGTAGCTGTCTGGAATGGCCGCCTCGAACACATGCGCCGGGCGCCCCTTGCCGCCCTTGCGCTTGTATTTGTAGGGGCTGAGGTCGATCAGCTCCTGCGTCGTGCCGTGATAGGCCCAGTCGAGCACGATCGCCTCGCTGCGGCCGGTATGGGTGCGCGCCATGCGCAGCATCAGGCTGTTGGCCTCGCTGCCCGAACAGGCGAAGGACGCCACCGAGAGCCCGGCCGGCAACGTCGCCGTCAGCCGCTCCGCATAGGTGACGATCGCGTCGTGCAGGTAGCGTGTGTTGGTGTTGAGCTTTGCCGCCTGCCTCGCGATCGCGTCCACCACGTCAGGATGGGCATGGCCGAGATGACAGACATTGTTGAAGCAGTCGAGATAGGCGCGGCCGCGATCGTCGATCAGCCAGGCGCCTTCGCCGCGCACGAACTTGATCGGCTCGGAATAGGAGATGGAGAGATTGGGCAGCAGCGACGCCTTGCGCGCGGCAACGATCTCCGGGCGTGACCGGCCACTCTGCCGGAAGGTTTCGGGCGGAATGCCGGCGAGTTCGGCGGCATCCGGAAACAGTTCCTTCCACACGTCGAGATAGCGCTCTTCACCCACCCCAAGGATGTCGCGTGCGGCAAGACTGGTATCCGTCGATATCTGGAAATGCAGATGCGGCACCCAGCCGCCATTTTCCGCAGGTAGGCCCATCTCGCCGACAAGCGCGCCCGCTTCCAGGCGGTCGCCGGCCTTCAGCCGCCGTCCAGCCTCCTGCGCCATGTGGCCCCAAAGGGTGATGAAGGGCGGGCAGCCCGGCGGCGCATGCTCCAGCGCCACCAGGCAGCCATAGCCGAGTGGATCCTCCTCGATCTCGACGCTTCTGACCGTGGCGGCGAGCGGCGTGTAAAGCCTTGTGCCCGCCGGCATGAAAAGGTCCAGGCCGAGATGGTTGGCGCGCCGCGCGCCTTCCACGAAACGCGACTCGAAGATGTCGCTGGTATAGACCGTGCGGGCCTCCCCCCACGGACCGATGCCGAGCGCAATGCCATGTTCGGCGCAATAGGCATCCCACCATGCTGTCGCCTTGTCGGGCTGTTGCGCGGCCGATGTCACCGTCATCGGATTTCGCGGATCGCCGTAGGGCACAAGCGCCTTGGCAAGCGTCGCCGGATGGCGGTCGAGGATTGGCGCAAGATGCGCGCGGTTTGCCGCGATCCAACCTGTGACGGCGCGGGCTCCGGGAGCGGCTTCGAAGCCGCAGGCGTGGCGCAGGATCGCCGTGGCGAAGCGCCGGTTCATCCTGCCCAGACGATTGAGCAGCCGCCAGGCCGGCGCTTCCGAGATCGACAGGTAAGGATTGTCGGCAGTCCGCTCCTTGCGCGCCGCCGACAGCGTCACCGAGGTGACGAGACGCATCGCGATGAGGTCGAAGAGCAGGTCGAGTTCCTCTTCGCGCAGCGGATACTCGGCGTGGAAGCCGGCGGCCAACCGTGCGGCCGCGCCAATCGGATCCTCGGCATCGAGGATGGCATAGGCGCAGGCGACGGCGACCTCGGCGATCAGCGCGCTGTGCAAGGCATCGCCGAAATCGATCAGCCCGGCGACACGCTCGGGCTTTTCGGGATCGACGAGCACGTTCCAGTCATTGGCGTCGTTGTGGATCACCTGTGCCCGCAATGCCGGCAGGCGCGGCGCCACCTCGGCGTCGAAATGATCGAGGAACCGCTCCACCAAGGCGCGGTCCCGGTCATCACCGATGTGGTCAAGGCGCTGCCGCGCGCGACCGGCCTGGCGAATGTCCCAGTCGAACGAGCGCAGCGCGCCGGGATGAATGAAGCCCTGCAGGGCGCGGTCAAGCCGGCCAAGCGCACCGCCGAGGCTTTCAAGCAGCGCCGGCGTGGTCTGGCTCTCTGCCAGCGGCTGTCCGGCGAGCCATGACACCATGCGCACGGCATGATCTTCGCCGCCGGTGCCCCTGGCATGCGCGAGCGAGGCGCCCTCAGCCGTCTTCCTGAGATGCGGTACGGCGAGATCCGGACTGTTGCGCTCGAGGTGGTCGAACAATGCCGTCTGGAATTCGCTCTCGGCCAGCGGCTCGCTGGCGTTGACGATTTTCAGGATCCACAGCGAGCGGTCGGGAGCAGCCAGCTTGAAATTCTGGTCGCGCTCGCTATCGAGCGGCGTGACGCTGCCGGCAATACCGAAGTGCCGCGTGGCGAGATCGACCGCCTCGCCTGGCGAGAATTGAGGTGCTGGGTGAGAGACGTTGGTCATCTGAAATCCGCATCTGCTTTGTCAAAGCTTGGCATGGGTCAAAAAATCGGGCATCCGGCAAAGCGTCGGTTGCGCCGGCACAATGACCGCATTGGCCGGCACATTAACGGAGCCAGGGGAGCGTGGCACGATGAGGGAACTGGACGCCAAGGATCGGGACATTCTGGCCATCCTGTCGAAGGAGGCCCGCATCCCGCTGAAGACGCTTGCCGGGCGCATCGGTCTGTCACGCAGCGCGACGAGCGAGCGGGTGGCGTCGCTGGAGAAGAGCGGCGTTATCAGGGGTTACCGGGCCGATATCGGTCAGATGGACAAGGGCCTGGTCTGCGCCTTCCTGCTGGTCACGCTGATCCGCACGCCCTCCATCGGCATTCTCGACCAGCTGGCGCGCTATCCGGAAGTGCGGCGGGTGTCATCGGTGAGCGGCCAGCTCGATCTCGTCGTCGAGGTCGAGGTGCCGTCGATCGACAGGCTGAATACGGTGCGGGACCTCATTGCCACGCTCGGCGGCGTCGAGGACCTGACGACCGCGATTGTCCTGCGCAGGGATATCGAACGCGCCGTGGAGTGATCCCTAGAGCATGATGCCGAAAAGTATGAAACGGTTTTCGGATGACATCATGCTCTACCCTCTTCGATTTAGAGGCAGATTCAGATTTCAGGTCGATTCGACCTGAAATCATCCGGCTCTAGACAGCGATCGTCTCTCTCGCTCCGTTTTCGCCGCGCTCAAGCTCTGT
The DNA here is from genome assembly GCF_006441275.1 of Mesorhizobium sp. B2-4-17. Taxonomy (NCBI): domain Bacteria; kingdom Pseudomonadati; phylum Pseudomonadota; class Alphaproteobacteria; order Hyphomicrobiales; family Phyllobacteriaceae; genus Mesorhizobium; species Mesorhizobium sp. B2-4-17. The sequence goes on from NZ_VFUX01000020.1 coordinate 38,065, forward strand.
CTATTTGGCTCTATCTATTTGGCTCTATCTATTTGGCGATTTCCAGCAGGGAAGACACCAGCAGTTCGCGTTCGTCTTTCGACAGCACATCGGAATCGAAGAGGTTCATGCTGCGCAGCCCCTCGATGGCGAGATAGCAGACCAGCAGCGATCTGAGGTCGTTCGTCTCGCCCTTCAGCTGTTCGAAGAGCTGCCGCTTGAATGTCTTTATCGGCGTCATGAAATCGGGATCCTCGGCGATAGCCGAAAATATCCAGGAGGCAGAGGGTTGCTTTTCCTCGCAATCATTGGCCGACAGCCTGATGTAGACGGCGAGCGGGTTTTTGCCATTGTCATTGCTGTTGGCCGCCTCCAGCGCTTGCTCGAATTCGCGCAGATAGCCCTCGACCAGCCCTTGCATCAGTTTGGCCTTGGTCGGGAAATTGTAGAGCAGCCCCCCTTTCGATACGCCGGCGCGGCTGGCGACGGCTTCCAGCGACAGGCTTCCGGGGCCGGACTCCCGTGCCACGTCAGCCGCCGCGGCGAGAATTTTCTCGCGCGAATTCGTTCTTCGGGCTCTCATGGCGCCTCCCATCGCAAGCTTAGGCCCAATTGACAAGACCGTCCAGACGGTACAGTAAGACCGCCGCTATTTGAAATCGGGACCTGCAGTCGATATGTGTCCCGATGTCCGTGCTTCGCGCCGGATTACGACTGAGGGGTCTTTCTTGTTCAAGCGCATACTTCGTATCGTCATCGTCTTCCTGGTTCTGCTCGTCCTCGTGGTCGTGGTCGGTGGCATTGTCGGCTTCAACTTCCTGCGCGACAACGGCATCAAGCAGTATTTCGCCACGATGAAGCCGCCGGCGGCGACCGTATCGACGACCATCGCCAAGCCGTCGAGCTGGACGCCGGGCGTCGAGGCGATCGGCACGGTGAGAGCCGTGCGCGGTGTGGACCTGACGGTCGAGACCACGGGCATCGTCAAGGAAATCCTCTTCCACGCCAACCAGAAGGTGGACGACAACGCCGTCCTGCTGCAGCTCGACGACGCCGTCGAGCGCGCCGATCTCGAGGCACAGAAAGCGCAGGCCGTATCCGACCAGGCTGCCTTCACGCGCGCCATCGAATTGCAGCGGCGCGGCGTCGGCACCGACGCGACGCTGGATGCCGCGCGGGCGGCCGCAAGCGCATCCGCTTCGCAAGTCAACAGATTGCAGGCCGTGCTCGACCAGAAGCAGCTGACCGCGCCTTTCGCCGGCACGGCCGGTATTCCCAAGATTGACATCGGCCAGTATCTGGCGCCCGGCACCGCTGTGGTGACGCTGCAGGATCTCGATACTATGCGGGTCGATTTCTCTGTCCCCGAACAGCAGCTCCCGCTGCTCAAGATCGGCCAGACGGTTCGGCTGGGCCTCGGCGGCGGAGACATGCCGTTCGCCGGCGCCATTCGCGGCATCGACCCAAAGATCGACCCGTCCAGCCGGCTGGTGAACATCCGGGCGGAAGTCGCCAATCCCGATGGCAAGCTGACCCCGGGCCAGTTCGTGCGGGTGCGTGTCGAACTGCCCGAGGAGCAGAACGTGCTGGTGCTGCCGCAGACGGCACTGACCACCAGCCTCTATGGCGACTACATCTTCGTGGTGCAGCCGGCGAAGCCCGCCGCAGCCGCACCCACGCAGCCTGCCAAGCCGGAGGAAAAGCCCGCGGCAGCCGCCACCGACAAGCTTGCGGACAGCAAGCCGGTGGACAGCAAGGCGGCGGATGCCAAGCCGGCGGATGCGATGAAACCAGCGGCCGATGCAAGCAAGCCGGCCGACGCCACGAAGCCCGAAAAGCCGGCCGCGGACCCGGCCAAGCCCGCGCTGGTGCTGTCGCAGGTCTTCGTCAAGCCCGGCCGCCGCAATCAAGGCATGGTCGAGATCGTCGAAGGGCTGAAGGCCGGCGACGAGGTTGTCACCGCGGGCCAGAACCGCCTCTTCAACGGCATGTCCGTCAACGTCGACAACACGATCGACCCGACCAAATCGGCGAACAAGCAGGCCGGCCAGCAATGAGCTTTTCCGATCTTTTCATTCGCCGGCCCGTCCTTTCGACGGTTCTTGCCTGCATGATCCTGCTCCTGGGCTTCCAGGGCATCTTCAACCTGTCGATCCGGCAGTATCCGAAGGTTGACGAAACCGCGATCACCATCACGACCGCTTATCCGGGCGCCAGCGCCGACCTGATCCAGGGCTTCATCTCGGCTCCGATCGCGCGCGCCGTCGCCTCGACCGAAAACATCGACTACGTCACCTCATCGAGCCGTCCGTCTTCCAGCACGGTTACGGTGCAGATGAAGCTCGGCTCCAATCCGGATGTGGCTTTGACCGAGGTGCTGTCGAAGGTCCAGGGCGTGCGCGGCACCTTGCCGGATGCATCCAAGGATCCCGTCATCGTCAAGGGCACCGGCCAGCAGTTCGCGATGATGTACATCTCGATGCAGAATCCGAACATGACCAAGGAGCAGCTGACGGAGTATATCGAACGCGTCATCAGGCCCCGCATGTCGACCGTCGAAGGCGTCGCCGACGTGCAGATTTTCGGCGCCCAGCAATATTCCATGCGCGTCTGGATCGATCCGGTCAGGCTTGCCGCGCGCGGCGTGACGGCCGCCGAAGTTCTGACGGCGATCAACAACTCCAACTTCCTGTCGGCGCCGGGCAACACCCAGAACGAATATGTCGTCTCCTCGATCACCGTGCGCTCGACGCTGCAGACGCCGGAGGCGTTCGCCGAATTGCCGCTGCGCTCGACCGACGGCAATGTGGTGCGGCTGCGCGACGTCGCGCGCGTCGAACTCGGCGCCGAAAACACCGACACTAGGGTCAGCTTCAACGGCAAGCCCGGCACCTTTCTCGCCATCTTCCCGACGCCTGCCGCGAACCCGTTGACCACGGCGGCCGCGCTCACCAAGCTCGTGCCGCAGATCCAGGAAACGCTGCCGAAAGGCATGACGATCGAGATCGTCTACGACGCCACCGGTCAGATCAGCGCCTCGATCGACGAGGTGTTCAAGACCATCGCCGAGGCCGTTGCCATCGTCGTGCTCGTCATCCTGCTCTTCCTCGGCTCGTTCCGTTCGGTGATGATGCCGATCATCACCATCCCGCTGTCGCTGATCGGCGTCTGCTTCCTGTTGTTTGCGGTGGGCTATTCGATCAACCTTCTGTCGCTGCTGGCCATGGTGCTGGCGATCGGCCTTGTCGTCGACGACGCCATCGTGGTGGTGGAGAACATCCATCGCCACATGGAAGAAGACCACATGTCGCCGATGCAGGCGGCCTTCAACGGTATGCGTGAAATCGCCACCGCCATTGTCGCCATGACCATGACACTGGCTGCCGTGTTCGCACCGCTGGCCTTTACCGGCGGCCTGACCGGCTCGCTGTTCCGCGAATTCGCGGTGACGCTGGCCGGGTCGGTTGTGCTGTCGGGCGTCATCGCCATCACCATCACCCCGATGATGTCGGCGCGCCTGTTGAAGCCCGGCAATGCCGGCCGTTTCCAGCGCATCGTCGACGGCACCTTCTCGCGGGTCGAGCATGTCTATGAGCGTGCGGTCACCGGTTCGCTGAACTATCGCCCGCTGACGCTGATCATCGTGCTGGCGCTCGTCGGCGTGACCGGCTTCATGTTCACCAAGACCTCGACGGAACTGGCGCCGGAAGAGGATCAGGGCTTCCTGCTCTCGCTCGTAACGGGACCGCGGTATGCGACCTCCGACTACACCGAGACCTACGTCAACCAGATCCTGGGCCTGGTGAAGGACATTCCCGAAACGCGGGCGCAGTTCTCCGCCGTCGCCTTCGGCGGCACGACCAACAGCGCCTTCGTCGGCTTCGCCTTCAAGGACTGGGCGGATCGCAAGCGCAATTCGAAGCAATTGCAGGCCGATATCACGGCCCGCATCGCCAAGGTTGCCGGTGTCCAGGCCTTCGTCTTCGCCCCGCCGACGCTTCCCGGCTCCGGCGGCGGCTTGCCGATCGCCATGGTGGTGCGCTCGACGGGCAGCTCAGCGGAAGTCTACGAGGCGGCCGAGCAAATCAAGAACAAGGCGCAAGCCTCCGGCCGCTTCATCGTCGTGCAGAACTCGATGGCCTATGACGCGCCGCAGGTGACGGTGACCATCGATCGTGACCGCGCCGCGGCACTCAATCTGCCGATCGCCGATATCGGCCGAACGCTGACGCTGCTGGTCGGCGGCGCCGAAGTGGCGCAGTTCGACCGCGACTCCAACAGCTACGACATCATCCCGCAGGTGCCGCAGGAATTCCGCGACAATCCCGAAAAGCTCGGCGAATATTTCGTCCGCAGCGTCACCGGCGAGATGGTGCCACTGTCGGCGGTGGTGAAGATTTCGAACAATGCGGCGCCGGCGGCGATCGAACAGTTCAACCAGCTGAACTCGTCAACCATATCCGCGCTTCCGCTGCCCGGCGTCACCACGGGCGACGGCCTGAAGGTGCTTGAGGACATCGCCCGTGAAAGCCTGCCCGATACGTTCTTCATCGACTATTCCGGCCAGTCCAGGCAGGAGAAGGAGCAGGGCAACACGATCCTGATCGCCTTCGCGGCCGCCGTGATCGTCATCTATCTGGTGCTGGCGGCGCAGTTCGAAAGCTTCCGTGACCCGCTGATCATCATGATGGCGGTACCGCTGTCGATCTTCGGTGCGATCGTGCCGCTTAATCTGGGCCTCGGCACGCTCAACATCTACACGCAGGTCGGTCTGATCACGCTGATCGGCCTGATCACCAAGCACGGCATCCTGCTGGTGGAATTCGCCAACCAGCAGCGTGAGATCCATGGCATGCGGCGGCGCGACGCCATCATCGCCTCGGCCAAGGTGCGCCTGCGGCCGATCCTGATGACGACGGCGGCGATGGCGCTCGGCGTGGTGCCGCTGATCGTCTCCAGCGGCGCGGGTGCCGCGGCCCGCTACTCGATGGGCCTGGTGATTTTCACCGGCATCCTGGTCGGCACCATGTTCACGCTCTTCGTCGTGCCCATGTTCTACACCTTCATCGCCAGCAAGGATCTGCCTCAGCTTGCCGAGAAGCCTGATCCCAAGCTGATGCCGGCATTGCCGACCTGAAGCAATTCCAGGAAAAAGTGTGTAACGGTTTTCCGATCGGGATTGCGCAAACAAACAACTAAAAAAAGAGGCTGGAGATTTTCCGGCCTTTTTTTGGCTGGGCTCGATACCGCCGGGTCGAGCTGAGCTCATTATCACTGGAGAGCGTTCCGGCGGGAGCCTTGGACGGGATGCACGGCGGCGCATCGACAACCGTTCCCAGCCTGCTACTTGACGATGACTATGCTGGTATTGGCCGGCCCGAAGGTCTCGACCAACTGATAGAAATCGGCGGCGGCAACGGGATGCAAGCGCACGCAGCCATGCGAGGCCGGCTGGCCGAGACGCTTGACGGCATAGGTCGCGTGCACCGCGTAGCCGCCGCTGAAGAAAACTGAGTGCGGCATGGGTGCGTTGTCGTACTTCTTCGAATGCCACATCTCATGCATCCGCGTCGGCTTGGACGAGCCGGTCGGCGTCACATGCGCCCTGTCGCCAGTGGAAACCTTCCAGGCGAAGGTCGGCCGGCCATCGACCGAGACCTCCATGACCTGCTGCGAAAGCGACACCCGCGCCACGATCTTGTTGGCGGCATGAGCACTGTTGGCGGCATGAGCACTGTTGGCACCGAATAGAAGCGCGGTGCCCGTGAGCACGGCTGCGGTGATATTGATCAATTTGGCGGCAATGGTGGTGTGCATGACGTCCTCTCTCTCTCTCTCTCTCTCTCTCTCTCTCTCTCTGCCGGTCCAATTCGATGCAGGGCTTATCGTCGCGCATTGTTTCGGATTAATTTCGTTATGCGCGTGCTTATGCTTCGGTAATGTTTCCTAACAAGGGTTCGCAACTGCCCATCACCTGGCTGCCACGATGATATGCGGTCGGCCTATACGCCTGAATCTCGAAACGAAAGCGCATGTTATCCCTATATGAAAGAAATTTCACTGATTTCGAAACCGATCTGCAACAAAGCGCGGCTTCAGGCGGCATGATACGGATACAGGCCGCCAGCAAAGTTGACGCAACGAAAGCAGACGGCAATGGCCATGGGAACGAAAACGAACACGCGGTTCTGGCTTCTCGGAATCAGCATCGCGTCGGCAACAGTCGGCGGCGCCGGCCCGGTTGCCGGCGGCCCCATGTCACGGCTGGCGGCAATGGCCTCGAGCGAGATCTCGACCCTGCCTGCCGCCCTGTTTTCCGCCACGGTCTGGATCGTTTCCAGCCCGCGCATCGTCCGGCTCTGGGCCCTCTGGCGGGTTGGCCCTCGGCTGCTGGCATTGCGCGGCCCCTCCGGCAACTTGCTGCCGAGAGGACCGAAGGCCCGCGCCGCGACGGGGGGCTCCGTGGGCGGCGCGGGCACTTCGGGAGTTTCCTGAAGCGACCCGCGACACATCCATTTCTGGGGAATTGGTCCGATGAAAACGAAATTCGCAGCCTCGGTGCTTTCCGCACTGCTTTATGCGCAGGGCCTGCTCGGCTTTGCCGCCCTTGCCACCGTGCTCCTCAAGGAGCGTGCCCACGCAGGTGAGTTCGCCACGGGCAAGGACATGCCATCGGGCCCATCGCTGCTGGTGGTACGCTGAACCTCGGAGCATCGGTGCGAAAATGGAAGATCCGATGCTCAGCCAGAAAGACAGACTCTGTTCCCGACCGTCAGTCGGCGAATTGCCGTGGCGGATCGAACCGGTAGCCTGCACCGCGTATGGTGGTGATGGTCTCGGTGTCGAGCTTGCGGCGCAGCCGCACAATGCGCGAATCAATCGAACGATCGAAGGCGTCGGCATTCTCGGCCGGTGCGGCGGCGATGATGTCGTCACGCGTCAGCACCTTGCGGGGGCTCGCAAGGAACAGCCTGAGCAGCGCCACCTGACCGGGCGAAAGCTGTTCCTCGGCACCGGAGCGGTGCATGACGATCGCCGATCGCAGATCGACGGTCGCATTCTCCAGCACGATCAGTTCCTGGGTGCCCCTGCCGCGTCGCGAAAGCAGGCCGCCGACACGGGCTGCGAGTTCCCTCACATTGAGCGGGCTTTCGACAACGTCGGCGGCGCCAAGTTCGAGCGCCAGTACCTTGTCGACGAGATCGGCCGGCCGGCAGATCAGGATGAAATCCGGCCCATCCTCACCGCCATGGCGCCTGAGCAGATCCCGCCCTTCAGCCTGACTGAGACTGTCACCGACGACGACGACATCGATGCCCTTGCCCGCCAGCAGCGATTCCGCCTCCCAGGGCTGCCGCGCCTGACGCACATCATGGCCCCGCCGCTCAAGATGGTCGGCAAGCTCGGTCGCGACTACGTCGGCGACGGAAACAAGCGCGATGACGGCTCGTGCGGCCATGTTCTCCAACCGTTCCCTGGCAACCGGATATGAGTGCTGGACATCATGTTTATACCCAATCTACTTTCCACTGAAAGTGGGAGCGAAGGCGTCGTGCGGGCAAGAATTGTCATCGTCGAGGACGAGCCTGACCTGAGGGACGCGGTCGCCGAATATCTTGGCGCCGCCGGCTATGACGTTGCGACCGCCGAAACCGCGGCCGCGGCACGCAGCCTGGTCGAAACGCAGGCGTTCCATCTGGCCATCCTCGACATCGCCATGCCGGGCGAAGACGGGCTGTCGCTCGGCCGCTGGCTGCGCTCGAAAATGCCGATCGGCATCATCTACGCGACCGCCGCAGGCACCGCGCTCGACCGCATCGTCGGGCTGGAACTCGGCGCCGACGACTATATCGTCAAGCCATATGAGCTGCGCGAGGTGCTGGCCAGGGTCCGCAGCGTGCTGCGCCGTGTTCCGCAGCCGACGGAGCTGGGGGACAGGAAAGCCAGGACGGAGCGCCGCTCCGTCGCTTTCGGCCCCTTCCAGGCCGATCTCGACGGCAGGCTGGTCACTGGCGCCAACGGCGCGGTGATCGACATGGCCAAGAGCGAGTTCGACGTCCTGGAGGTTTTCCTGACCCGCGCCAACCGGCTGCTGACACGCGCCGCGATCTCGGAAGCGATCGGCTTCACCGAGGATCCGGAATCGTCGCGCGCCGTCGACATCCGCATCATGCGCCTGAGGAAGAAGATCGAGACAGACCCGGCCAACCCGAAATTCCTGCGCACGGTGCGCGGCGAAGGCTATATCTTCTCGTTGCCGGCCCGCGACGGCAATTGAACGCCGGCGCAGGAGGCTTCCTTTCCGGCGCCTGGCCCGGACCGGATTCGACATGGCAGCGCAATGACGACTGAAGATGACCGCTGAACCAGCAGGCACGGGTACACAGGGAGACCGGCAGGGCGCGGCGATGGCGGCCGTGCGTGTCGTGCGCCGATTGCGCGAGGCCGGCGACTGGCAACGCGAGATGGACGGCATCCTGGCAACGCTGTGCCACGCCATGGATTGCCAGCGCGGCATTCTGTTCCGCTTGCGCGAACTGCCCGGTCAGGGGTTCGCCCAGTCGGTCGCCGCCTACTGGATCGACTCCGATTTCGGCGGTGAACTGGCCTCACCGACAGTCATCATGCAGTCGATCGTCAACTCCGATCCGCTGCTGGAGCGGCTGGCCGAGGATGAGCGGCAAGGCAAGATCTTTGCCGGCCATACGCGCAATCTCGAAGGCTTCCTGAGAGGCGATTTCGAGAAGCAGGGCATCAAGTCGTTCCTGTCGGTATCCGTCTTCGCGCACGGCCATCTATGGGGCACGTTGGCGGTCAATGATTGCGTCGAGGAGCGCGAATGGACCGACGAGGAAGAAGCGACGCTGCATATCATCGCGCTCGCCATTGGCGATGCCATCGAACGCTCGCCCTCCGATGCCCATGCCAGCGAGGTCATTCGCCGCACGATGCTGCAGGCCTCGCTCGATGCCATCGTCGTTATCGACGAGACCGGCTCGATCATCGAATTCAATCCCGCGGCGGAAAAGATGTTCGGCTTCCTGCGCAGCGACATCCTCGGCAAGGATCTGCTCGATACCATCGTGCCGATCTACTACCGCAATGGCTATTCCTCGGGAGCCGAGTACATGTCCGGCCGCGGCGCGCCGATGGTCGGCCAGCGGCTGGAAACGGTGACGCAGAACGCCGCCGGGGAAGTGTTCCCGATCGAACTGACGGCCACCGAGATGCGGGTCGCCGACCGCCGCCTGATCTTCGGCTCGATCCGCGACCTGCGCGACAAGCTGCGCGCCGAGGAAGAGATCAACCGGCAGCGCGAAAAACTGCACCAGAACGAGAAGATGGCGGCGATGGGCTCGCTGCTGGCGGGTGTCTCGCACGAGCTCAACAATCCGCTGGCCGTGGTCGTCGCCCAGTCGACGCTGCTGCATGAGTTCGCGGCCGATCCGCAGACCAAGATCCGCGCCGAGAAAGTGCGTGCCGCCGCCGAGCGCTGCGGCCGCATCGTCAAGAGCTTCCTGTCGATGGTCCGCCTCCATCCCGCGGCACAGGCTGAGACCGATCTCAACCAGGTGATCCGCGCCGCCCTGGAGGTAACCGCCTATGGCGCCCGCTCCAGCGGTATCATCATCGACACCGATTTCGCGCCGGGTCCGCTGCTGGCCATGGCCGATGCCGACCACGTGACGCAGGTTGCGGCCAATTTCCTGATCAACAGCCAGCACGCTTTGGCCGGCATTGCCGGCGATCGGCTGATCAAGGTGCGCACATTCCGCGGCGATCAGGGCAATCCCGGCTTTTCGGTCGAGGATAACGGACCCGGCATTCCCGAAGCGATCCGCGACCGCATCTTCGAATCCTATTTCACCACCAAGCCGGTCGGCGTCGGCACCGGCATCGGCCTGTCGATCTCGAAATCGATCATCGAGCGGCACAATGGCAATGTCTGGTTCGAGGAGGTGCTGCCCAGAGGCGCGCGTTTCGTCGTCCAGTTGCCGGCCATCGCCGCGGGCCTCGCCGCCGCCGGCGAAACCCAGCCGCGCTCGAGCGGCCTGCGTCATGCCCTGATCATCGATGACGAGCCTGATGTCGCCGGCTCGCTGTCCGACATCCTCGAGTTGATGGGCATCAAGTCGCGGGTTGCGCCCGTCTGGGAGACGGGCGCCGCCACCTTGAGCGGCCACATGCCGCCGGACATCGTCTTTTCGGACCTGCGCATGCCTGGCATCAGCGGCATTGCCATTTACCGAGAATTGCTGGCTGAACGGCCTGACCTCGCGCGGCGCTTCGTGCTGGTCACCGGCGACCTGATCGGCGCGAAGGCGGAAATCGAGGCCTTGCCGGCGCAGCAGCGGCCGCAGATCCTGGAAAAGCCATTCAGCACGCTGGATGTGCGAAGCGTGCTTTCGAGTATCGCCGAGCAGGCGGCATTGAAAGGCTAAAAAAGAGGCTCCCGACCGACGGTGCGGCGGGAGCCGAGGGGAGCGCTGGAGCAGCGCTCGGGGAGATCGCGGCATGACCCCGGCCCGGAAGCCGGCTTCGGGATCAAGCCTGGAAATCAGAAGATGTTCGGCGTGTAGGTCAGAGGCGCGGCGTTGGCGATCATGCGGATCGCGCGGGCCTTGTGCGTTCCGGACTGCTCGGCGATGGCGCGCAGACAATCCACGCTCTCGGCGCCCCAGGCCTGCCCCTTGCATGCGAAGTCGACCGCCGACATCGGCAGGCGCGCGGTCCTTGTGGTGGTCAGCGCGCCTTCGACGATGTTGGCTGGGGGATTGAGCGAAGCGAAGGCCGGGCCGGCCGCCGGCGTGAACGCCAGGCAGGCGAAGGCGCAAGCAGCCAGCGCCATGAACATTGCCATCGGGTGGTCACTGGCGCGCTGACGCAGGGCCAATTTCGGGCGGCGGTCAGCGCGCTCCGGAGCCTGGAGCCGACGGTCGCCGTTGAGGATCTGAACTTTCGCATGCATCCTATTTCCCTTCGTTGATATTCTTTTTCCAATAAAGTGAACCTAATCGCGCCTTGTAACAGCAGAGCGATGACGTAAAGTCAGGCTTGTAACGGTTTTGAAACAGGACTTCGGGCAGAATCGGGCAAAATCAGTCATTCCGGGCACCATGCAACCAGGAAGCGGCTTTGAAACCGCAGGCTAACATCCGGATTCTCCGGGGTTTTTCAGGCCGGCGACGGTGCTGGATTCAGCGATGGATAACAGGAAAATTCCGCACCAAAACCATACCGATCTTCACAAGTCATTGCATTTCAATGCAAAATATGCCTTTATTGAATGAGTATTCAACAAATAGAAGAAACTTCTATGACCCCGCACCTCCGTGACGTGGCGATCCCTAGCGATTGGGACCGGCGGGGCCTGCCGGGCTGGAGTTACCATTCCGACGCCCTTCTCGAACTCGAGAAGGAGCATGTCTTCCGCAACCATTGGCAGATCGCCGGACACATCAGCGACATCCCGAATGCCGGCGATTACCTGACCATGGACGTGGTGGGCGAACGCGCCTTGATCGTACGCGGCAAGGACGGCGTCGTGCGCGGCTTCAACAATATATGCCGTCACCGCGGCAGCCGCGTCGTCGCCGACAGTCAGGGCAATTGCAAGAACGCGCTGGTGTGCCCATTTCATGGCTGGGTCTACAATCTCGACGGCACGCTGCGTGGCGCCGCGCGCCCGCGCTCCTTCCCCGATCTCGACAAGACCGAGTTCGGCCTGATGCAGCTCGATCTGGAAATTTGGATGGGCTTCATCTTCATCCGCTTCCGCAATGGCGGGCCGCAGCCTTCGGTCGCCGAGCTTATGAGGCCGATCGAGACCGAATTCGCGCATTACAAGGCCGCCGACATGGTGCCGTCCCGGGGCATCTGGACCCAGAAGACCCCGGTCAACTGGAAGTCGGTGCGCGACGTCGACAATGAAGGCTATCACGTCGCCATGGCGCATCCCGCCCTGCAGGACCTCTATGGCGCGACCTATTTCGACGAGCCCTTCATCAATGGCGTGTCGCGGTCCTTCGCCACCTACAACCCGCATGCCGGCCGCCGCTGGAGCGTCAGGAACTACGTCAAGATCGCGCCCGAGCCGACACACCTGCCCGAACACTTGAAGAAGGCCTGGGTCTATTACGGTATCTTCCCCAACGCCGTCCTCTCGGTGATGCCGGAATCGGTGCAGTTCTATCAGGAGTTCCCGCTGTCGACGGGGGAGACCCTGCTGCGCGGCGCCATCTATCGCTACCGCGACGAAAGCCGCGAGCAGGCCGCTGCCCGCTACCTTTCGTTCCGCATCGACCGCGACACCATGTCGGAAGACGTGCAGCTTTCGGTATGGTCGAACGAATCCATGCTGTCCGAAGCCTTCGGCGGATTCTATCTCTCCGACCTCGAATATGGCGTGCGCACCCACCACGACCATCTGCGCAAGATGCTGCCGGTGCTCGGCCTGGAGACCGCGCCGGAGGAGAAGGACATGTGGAATTTGAACGATGCGCTGAGGTCGAGGGGGGTAAAGCCGCCAATCTCCCCCCTTGAGGGGGAGATGGCCGCGAAGCGGCCAGAGAGGGTCGCTGCGCGTGAAGCGCCAACACTTCGGAACGATAGATAGCGCTGGCGATTTACGGGAGACGACCCCCTCTGTCGCCTTTGGCGACATCTCCCCCTCAAGAGGGGAGATACTAATCACCCCCGCCATACACCTTCTCTGCGCAGATCATCCATGGTCCGCGAAATGCCTTCGCGCAGGATGCCGACCATGTCGTCGATCTGCTCGCGGGTGATGACCAGCGGCGGCGACATCACGCACATGTTGATCAGCGGCCGCACCAGCAGGCCGAGCTCGTGGCAATGGGCGTCGATGCGCTTGCCGACGTCCTTGTCGAGCTGCAGCGGGTCCTTGCTTTCGCGGTCGGCCACGCATTCGACGCAGCCCATCAGCCCCATGCCGCGCACCTCGCCGACCAGCGGCAATTCCTCCAATGTCTTCAGCCGCGCCTGGAAATAAGGCGCGACGTCTCGCGTATGCGCCAGCACGCCTTCTTCCAGCAAATCGAGATTTTTCAGCGCCACGGCGCAGCCGACAGGATGGCTGGTGTAGGTCAGCCCATGGCCGAACAATGCGTCGGGATGGTTGGAGCGGCGCAGTTCCCCCAGAAGCCGTTCCGAAATGATGACGCCGCCGAGCGGGAAATAGCCTGAGGTGACGCCCTTGGCGAAGGTGATCATGTCGGGATCGATGCCAAAGACGTCACCCGAGGCGAAGACATGGCCAAGCCGGCCAAAGCCCGTCACCACCTCGTCGGAGACATAGAGGATGTCATTGTCGCGGCAGATCTCGCGGATGCGCTTGAGATAGCCGTCGGGCGGCACCACGACACCGCCGGAGGCCTGCACCGGCTCGCCGACAAAAGCGCCGATCTTGTCGGCGCCGACGCGGGCGACGGTGTTGCGGAACTGGTCGACGAGGAAATCCGTGAAGGCGGCAAGACTCATGCCTTGCGGACGGCGGAACGGATCGGGCGAGGACAGCTTGATCACCAGCTCGTCGGCGCCGTCCATCCAGTCGCGGTCGCGCGGGCGGCCGTTGAGCGAGGCCGAGAGATAGGTCGAGCCATGATAGGCGCCGCCCCGGCTGAGGATCAGCTTCTTTTCCGGCCGGCCGCGCGCATTGTTGTAGAACTGCATGAAGCGCAGCGCCGTCTCCACAGCCGAAGAGCCGCCAGTGGTGTAGAAGACGTGGCTGAGATCGCCGGGCGCGTGGCCGGCGATGCGCATGGCAAGTTCCGCCGACGGCGCGTTCATCGTGTACCAGGGCGTGTTGTAGGACAGCGCCATCGCCTGGTCGTACATCACCCTGGCCAGTTCCTCGCGGCGGTGGCCGACATTGACGCACCACATGCCGGCCGGCCCGTCGATCAGCCGCTTGCCGGCGCTGTCGGTGATGTAGATGCCATCGCCCTCGCCGATCAGCGCGCGCGCTTCGGCGCCGACGGAACCAGCGTAGGGCCAGGGCTGAATGAGATGGCGCTTGGCCAGGCCGACGGCATCGTCACACCCGGGCGCTGCCATCTCGGTCGCCTTCAGATCCCGCACCGCCGCCATCGTCGCCTCCACATCTCTCGTCGATTTTCCCAGAGCGTTCAATCCGGTGTCGAATGCCCGAAACGAAGGCTTTCTTCACCTGATTTTGAATGTCCGTTCAATCAATATCTCAGAAATGTCGCTTGATTTCAATCCGCGGATGCATGCATGATGAAAGAAAGCCGGCAAGGGGAACAAGCAGTCGGCGTCAACACAATGGGACCCGATGGCGGAACAATCCAGGCCAGCAACCGAGATCACGCCCGCAGCCCTACCCCCCCGGAGTCTGGCGATGACAGTGGCCGCGGAAGGCTCGCCCCCGTTACGCATGACGCGGGCCAGACGAAATGCCCTTCTGCAATCCGAACCCGTACAGGGTTTTGCCCTGATCAGCCCGACCTTTCTTTACGCGCTCGTCCTGCTGGTCCTGCCGATCCTGGTGGTCATCGCCCACTCCTTCTGGACGCAGCACTACCTGACCATCGACCGCACCTTCACGCTGGAAAACTACCGCGTCGCGCTGACCGAGCCGATCTACCGCGATCTGTTGTGGCGCTCGCTTTACATCTCGCTGACGGTCAGCCTCTTCACCGTCGTCCTGGCCTACCCGATCGCCTACTTCATCTCCTTCCATGGCGGTCGCCACAAGAGCCTGTGGCTGTTCCTCATCACCATCCCGTTCTGGACCAGCTATCTCCTGCGCGTCATGTCGTGGAAGGTCATCCTCGGTTATAACGGCGTCTTGAATTCCGGTCTGATGGGCCTCGGCATCATCGACGAGCCGTCCACGGCCCTGCTCTACAATTCGAGCGCCGTCATCATCACGCTCACTCATGCCTGGGCCGCCTTCGCCATCCTGCCGATCTTCGTCTCGCTGGAAAAGGTCGACCGCACGCTGGTCGAAGCGGCCACCGATCTCGGTGACGGTCCCCTGCGTTCGTTCCTGCGCGTGACCTTGCCGCTGTCGGCGCCGGGCGTCATCTCGGCGGCGCTGATCATCATGATCCCGACCGTCGGCGACTATGTCACGCCAAAACTCGTCGGCGGCAAGGACGGCGTCATGATCGCCAACGCCATCCAGGCGCAGTTCGGCAAGGCGGCCAACTGGCCGCTGGGCGCGGCCCTTTCCGTCACCACCATGGTGGTCGTCACCCTGATGGCTGGTGCCACGGTGCTGATCATCCGCGCCCTGCAGAGGCTGGCGCGATGAGAACGCGCCGCTTCCTGCCGGGCGGCTGGCTGTCGGCCTATGCGGTCCTCTACGTCGTCTTCCTCTATCTGCCGGTTATCTTCCTGCCGATCTTCTCGATAAACATCGCCCCGACGCCGAAATTCCCGCTCACCGGCTATACGCTCAAATGGTACGAGGACCTGCCCAACACGCCAGCCTTGCTCGACGCCGCCTGGAACAGCCTGATCGTCGGCATCTCCGCCTCGGTTCTCGCCACCGTGCTCGGCATTCTCGCCGCCCGGTCGATCACTCGCTACCGCTACCCCGGCCGTCGCACCATCAACGGCCTGATCATGGCGCCGCTGGTGCTGCCCGAGGTGATCGTCGCCATCTCCATGCTGCTGGTGATGCTGCAACTGGGCCTCAGCCTGTCGCTGTTCACCGTCGTGCTCGGCCACGTGCTGATCTGTATTCCCTATTCGATGACTGTGCTGACCTCCGGCTTCGAGGGCTTCGACCGCAGTCTCGAGGAAGCATCCGCCGATCTCGGTGAAAGCGCCTTCGGCACCTTCCGGCGGGTGACGTTGCCGATGGTGGCGCCGGCGATCATCTCCAGCCTGCTGGTCTGCTTCACCATCTCGCTGGACGAGTTCATCATCGCTTTCTTCCTGACCGGCACCGAAGCGACGCTGCCGATCTATATCTGGGGCCAGTTGCGTTTCGCATCGAAACTGCCCGGCGTGCTGGCGCTGGGCACGCTGCTTCTGGTCGCCTCTTTCCTTTTGATGACCGTCGCCGAAATCCTGCGCCGCCGTGCGGCCAGACGCACCCAGAATGAGGGAGGCCTCTATGCCTGATCAGCCAAAGATCGAGCGCTCCCCACCGGGCCGGCCGCAATCCGACCGGCCGATGATCGATATCCGCAACGTCACTCGCAGCTATGGCGCGTTCAAGGCGCTGGACGACGCCTCCCTGACCATCCGGGAAGGCGAATTCTTCTCGCTGCTCGGCCCGTCCGGCTGCGGCAAGACCACGCTGCTGCGCATGATCGCCGGCTTCGACAATCCGACCAGCGGTTCGATCGCGGTCGGCGGCCAGCCGATGGAAGGCATCCCGGCCAATCGACGGCCGACCAATATGGTGTTCCAGAGCTACGCGATCTTCCCGCATCTCGATGTCGAGCAGAACGTCGCCTATGGGCTGAAGCGGCTGAAGCTGCCGGGCGGCGAGGAGAAACGCCGCGTCGAGGAGGCGCTGGCGCAGGTATCGCTGACGGGCTTGGGCAAGCGGCGCGCGACCGAGCTTTCCGGCGGCCAGCGGCAGCGGGTGGCGCTTGCCCGCGCGCTGGTGATGAGGCCCAAGGTGCTGCTGCTCGATGAACCGCTGTCGGCGCTCGACAAGAAGCTGCGCGAGCAGATGCAGGTCGAGCTGCGCCGTCTGCAGCAGGCGGTCGGCATCACCTTCGTGCTGGTCACCCACGACCAGTACGAGGCGCTCGCCATGTCGGATCGCATCGCCGTGATGTTCGGCGGCAGGATCGCGCAGGTCGCCTCGCCCAAGGAGATCTACCAGCGCCCGGTCAACCGTCAGGTCGCCGACTTCCTCGGCGGCATGAATTTCGTCAAGGCAGAGATCGTCGAGGAGAACAGTGCCTCGCTGGTTGTCGACACGCTGGGCTTCGGCCGCGTCAAGACCGACAAGCCGAAGGCCTTCGTGCGCAATGGCGGCGGCGCCACGCTCGGCATCCGGCCGGAGCGGCTGCGCGTTCTGTGGGACAATGCGACGGCAAAGTTCGAAGTCGCCGGCAAGGTGGTGGAGCGCCATTATTTCGGCGAGATCACCCATCTCATCGTCGAGATACCGGGCCTGGAAAAGCCGCTGTCGGTCACCGAGACCAACGATTTTGGCGCTGACGACATTCCGGTCGGCACCTCGATCCGCCTCGCCTACGATCCCGAGGCTTTAGTAGCGATGGCGGACTGAAGTCCGGAGACGATCCTGCGCGCCGCGATGCGCCCCGCAATCATGGCGCCCTCGACATAGCCCGGGAATGAAGGCGACAATTCCGAAGCGGCGAAATGAACTCGTGGCGCGCCGCCGAGAATTGTGCGCTCGGCATCCCTCGCCGTTACGTCGACGATGAGATCACTGTAGGCGCCACCGCTCCAACGGTCGTCTATCCAGTCGCGCGAGCTGAAGTCGGCAATGCCCGCCGCGTCGGGGCCGAGCGCATCTGCGAGCCTGGCCGTCACTTCCGCACGCAGCGCCGCCTCGCTCAGTGCTCGCCAGCGCAGCGCCAGCGGTCCACCGACGAAAACGACGAGCGCTGCGTGCTCCGCGTCCTTGCTGACGTCGCAGGCAAACAGCCCCGGCAGATCGCGCCACATCACCATGCCGCTCAGACCCCGCTGCCGCCAGAACGGCCTGGCATAGCGCACCAGGATCTTGATCACCGCGCCGCTCTCCCAGGCGCCAAGCGCTCTCTGGAGAGCCGCTGGCAAAGCGGGCGCGAAGTCGAGCTTCGCGGCCGTCGCCGGGGGCAGCGCGACCAGCACTTCGCGCGCCTCGATCACGCCATGGCCTGAGACGATGCGAACCCCTTGCGGTCCGTGCTCTATGCGCGTGACCGGTTGGCCGAGCCGCACCCGGTCCCCGAGGTCGCCAGCCAGATCCTCGGCCAGTGATTGCATGGTCTCGCGCAGGAAATACTGCAGCTCAGGCACCTCGTTGGTGATGCGCCGGTCATTGTCGATCAGGTACCAGAGCGGCACCTTGTCCGCCGCCAGGCACCACAGGCCCTCGATCATCGAACGGAAGGCCGCCTTGGCATCGGTGTGATCGTGCTGATGCTCCAGCCAGGTGGCGACGCTCATGCCGGCTATCGAGGGGTCGTCCGGCTCGATCCCGTTCATACGCTCGCGGATCGCCATTGCGCCGTGATAGGTCCGCTTGGCGTTCCTTGCCGACATCGACGGATGAGTGATGAACTCGCCTTCGACATAGGTCTCGACGAATGTCTTGCCACGCGCCCTGGCCAGCGCCATCACTTCCGGCATGTCCTCGCAGAGGAACTGGCCGCCGCTGTCGATCCGTTCGCCGAGCCCGTTCTGTCGAGCTTCGACCCGCCCGCCGACGCGGTCGCGCGCTTCGAGCAGCAGGAAACCGACGCCGGCTGCCTTCAACTCGAGCGACGCCGACAGGCCGGTGAAGCCGGCGCCAACGATGACGACGTCGGTTCTTTCCGGTTCGTGCGTCAACAGCCGGCCTTGATTTTCTCGAACTCGTCGACCATGCGCTTTTTCAGCCTTGGCGCCACCGCTTGCTGGAACAGCGTCTTATCGAGGAACTTGCCGAGATTGTCGTAGCCTTGATCGGCAAGCACCTTGAGGTCGGCGGCTGTTGGTCCGGCGCCGAGGCGGCGTAGCATTGACTTCATGGCCAAACTCCCCGTCGCGAACGTTGTTGCGACGTTAGGGGAATTCCACTCTCTTGGCGAGCCCGTCCGCGCGCCGGGTCGGCGGCGGACGAATAGTCGTCGCCAGGCTCAATAGCCGGCTTTGATCTTCTCGAATTCGGCGATCATCTTCAGTTTGAGATCCGACGGCAGCGGCGACTGGAACAGCGTCTTGTCGACGAATTTCTGGACATCGTCATAGCCTTTTTCCTTCAGGATGGCCTGGTCGACGCCAGCCATGCCCTTGGCGTTGGCCTGGCCGTAGCCCCAGTCCTTGACCAGCACCTTGGCGATCTCCGGATCATTGACCGCGTTCAGGTAGTCATAGGCCTTGTCGGTATTGCCCGGCGCGTCCTTGAACAGCACATAGCCGCAAACCCAGGTCGATATGCCCTCCGCCGTGTCCTTCTTCGATTTGATCGGCACGCCGGCGGCGACCGACTGCACGGTCGCGTCGTTCCAGGCCCAGGCGAGGTCGACCTCTCCGCCGGAGAGCAACTGCACAATATCTGTCGTATCGGTCCAGTAGGAGCGGACGTTCTTGTGCACCTGGCGCAGGAAATCGGACGCCTGCTTGAACTGGTCGTCCGTCATCTTGGTCCAGTCCTTCAGCCCGATGGCGAGGGCTGCAAGTGCATAGGCGTCGTCGACATTGTCGCCGATCGACACCCGGCCCTTGTACTTCGGATCGGCGAACGCCTTCAGCGACTGGACGTCCTTCTCGTCGATCTTGGAGGAGTTGTAGGTGAGTTGCGTATTGCCCCAGTCCCACGGCATGAACCACGCCTTGCCGTCGTCGGTCGTGGCGAGATTCTTCATTGCCATGATGCCGGGACTGAGGTCTTTCCAGCCCGCGATCTTCGACGTGTCGAGCGGCTGCAGCAGGCCGGCCTCGCGCCATTTCACCACGCTCTGCGAGCAGGGATGGCCGATATCGGCCTTGAAGCCGGAACGGACCTTCTCGAACGCCTCGTCCTCATCGCCGAAGAAGGCGAACGTCGGCGAATCGCCGTTCTTCTCGACATATTTCGGATGGAAGTTGGGGGCTTCGTATCCGGACCAGTCGAACACGATCAAGTCCTTGTCGGCGGCGAGCGCCAGGGCCGCAGCTGAAGCCGCCAGTGTTCCGGCAAGCGCCAATGTCAGCGTCAGGCGTCGAGTGAATTGCTTCATTGCTGTTCCATCCTCTGTGGTTTTCTTATGGTTTCGTCGCCCCGGCGGCCTTCGGCGCGTAGTGTCTCGGGAAAGCCGCCGACAGGAATTCGTTCGCCGCCTGCAAGGCGGTCTCGCGGGTGGTGTCCTCGGTGCCCATCATCAAGCGTAGCCACAACCCCTCCGTCATGGCGCTGAGCGCCAGCGCCATGACCTGCGGCTCATAGGCATAGCCGCCGCTTTCCTTCAGCGCCGCGCAAAGCTCGATGAAGATGTTCTGGTAGACGGCGTCCCGAGCGCTGCTCAATGCCTGATAGGTCGGCCGCGACTTGGCCTCGCCCCAGAAGGCGCACCAGGCGGCAAGCTTGCGCTTGTTGCAGATCGAGCGGTCGAAATCGGCGGCGACCAAGGCCTGAAGCTGGCGGGCCGGGTCATCCCCCGCCTTCTGCAGCGCGTTGCGCCAATGGGCCGAATATTCGTCATACATGTGCTGCAGCGTCGCTACGAGCAGCTTTTCCTTGCTCTCGAAGTGGAAATTGACGATGCCCCGCGACAGGCCTGCGCCGTCGGCGACATCGGCCATGGTCGTCTCCGAATAGCCGCGCTTGGCGAGTGAATCGATCGTCGCCTCGATGAGCTGAAGTTGCCTGACCTCCTTCGAGGCCTTGCGTCCGCGCTTCTCGGATTCAGCCTTTTGTGCCGGTTCAAGGAGGGCGTCCCTGGCGTCTGCCGTCTTCATGCGTGTGATGGTCTCCAGCATCGCCGGCTATCCAATCGCATCCGGCTTCCACCCGCGAAGATGAGTGGGACGGTGCTCGCCACTGTCAAGCACCTTCTGCATGGCTTCCCAGGTTCGTATGTTCTTGTCGACATAGGCAGCGCCGACGACGGTGGCGACAGCCGGATAGAGCGGCCCCCTGAGCTTATCGAGTTCCTCGCGCGCGACCTCGCGATACCAGGGATTGCGGTCCCTGACGCTGACATCGGCAAAGCCCGCCTGGCGCATTGCCTGCGCATAGCGCGTCGGCGACGCCATGGCGAAAGACAGCCCCTCCGCCGCGACATAGGCCTTCATGTCGGGCGATGGTTCGCCGATCATCCAGTTGGAAGCGGCGAAAACGCCGCCCGGCTTCAACACGCGGAAGATTTCGGCGAACAGCGCGTCCTTGTCGCGCACATGCAGCAGCGCGTCCTTGGAGAAGACGACATCGAACGAGCGGTCGGCGAAAGGCAGCGGTCCTGGCGGAGCCTGGATGAAACGGACACGATCCGCCAGCCCTTGGGCGGCGGCTCGTCGTCTGGCCGCCTCGATCACCGGCTGTTCGACATCGAAGCCGGCGGCGTGGGCGGCGCCGTGGCGCTCGACCAGATGCAGGGTGATACCGCCCGAGCCGCAGCCGATATCCAGAACGGTCTTGCCCTTGAGCGAAAGCCCTTCGACCACCCGGTCGACCTCGTCTGGCCCGCCTGGCGACAGGTAACCATCGCCCCACAACGCCTCAAGGAAGCGGATCGCTGTGTCGTCATACTCCGGTTCGGCATCAGCCGCTTCGATCATCAGCCTTCGATCCAATCGATGAATGCTCATTTCGAACGCCGGCAAAGCGTAGCGCATATGGGCGAAAACGCAACATAATTTGTTGAACATTCATTCAGAATGGCTGGACAAATTGGCTCATGCCATGCCAAATTCGGCGCATTCGGGAACAGATCACGCAAAAATGAAGAGCGGGCCGCATATGAAAATTGGGCCACAATGAAAGCTTGGGATGCGATCGTCATTGGCGGCGGACACAACGGCCTGGTCAATGCCTGCTATCTGCAGCGGGCCGGGCTCGACGTGCTGGTGGTCGAGAAGAACGATTGGGTCGGCGGCGCGGCCACCAGCCGCGAGCTGACCCCGGGCTTCCTCTATTCCAACTGCTCCTATGTCTGCTCGCTGTTTCGGCCCGAGATCATGCGCGACCTCGAACTGCCGCGCTTCGGCCTGCAGGTCATCTCCTACGAGGGCGGCGCGGTGTTCACCCGCGATGGCGATTATCTCGCCAATTACCGCGACCATGACGCACACCGGCGCGAATTCGCCCGCTTCTCCAGGCGCGATGCCGAGGCCTATGACCGCTACGCCCGCGACGTAACGCGGCAGTGCCGCTTCATCCAGCCGCTCTTGATGCGCACCGCGCCCGACCCGACCAGCCTGCGGCCGCGCGATCTCGGCGAACTTCTCTATCTGGGGAAAAAGTTTGCCGGCCTCTCCGCCGAGGAGATGGCGCTGACCTTGCGCTTCTGGACGATGTCGATCTCGGAATTCCTCGACGAGCATTTCGAAACCGATGTCATCAAGGCGAACTTCGCGCTGTCCGGTATCATCGGCACCGCGCTCGGACCGATGTCGCCGGGCACGGCTTATGTACTTTTGCACCACTATATGGGCGAGGTCGACGGTTCGGTCGGGGCTTGGGGATATGCGCGCGGCGGCATGGGGGCGGTCACCAGGGCACTGGCTGCATCGTTCAAGGCCTCGGGTGGAACCATCCGCACCGGCGCCGAGGTCGACCATGTGCTGGTGAACCGGGGCAAGGCCAAGGGCGTGGTGCTGGCCGGCGGCGAGGAGATCTACGGCAAGCTGGTCGTCTCCAACGCCGACGTGAAGCGCACCTTCCTGAAGCTGGTCGAAGAGAAGGAACTGCCCGACATCTTCCTGCGCCGGGTGAAGAACTTCAAGATTCGAGGCTCCTCCGGCAAGCTCAACATCGCGCTCGATTCGCTGCCGGAATTCCCGGCGTTGCCGAAGGATTCGCCGGTCTATCGCGGCGACATGCATTTCACCGATTCGGTGGAACGCATGGAGCGCGCCTATGACGACTGGAAGGGCGGGCGCTGGTCGGCCGACCCGTTCCTCGACATGATGATCCCGACCACGCTCGACCCGACCATGGCGCCGCCCGGCAAACATTTCATGAGCTGCTTCGTGCAATACGCGCCGCCGAAGATCGCCGGCCGTGAATGGACCGATGCCGATCGCGACGGCTTCGCAGAAAGCGTGATTTCACAGATCGCTCAGTATTCACCGGGCTTCCGCGACCGCATCGTCCACATGGAGGTGCGTACGCCACGCGAGATCGAGGCCGAGGTCGGCCTCACCGAAGGCAACATCTTCCAGGGCGAGTTGACCTTCGACCAGCTGCTGTTCAACCGCCCGGTGCCGGGCTACGCGCAATATCGCTCGCCGGTGGGTGGGCTCTACATGTGCGGCTCCTCGAGCCATCCAGGCGGTGGCGTGATGGGCGCGCCCGGCCGCAATGCCGCGGCTGAAATCCTGCGCGATCTCGCCAAATCCACCTCACATATGAGCCCGGCCCATGACGTCATCTGATGCAATCGTCATTGGCGGCGGCCATAACGGCCTCGTCGCCGCGGCCACGCTGGCCAAAGCCGGCCGCAAGGTGCTGGTGCTGGAGGCCGCGGCCGAAGCCGGCGGCGCCGCGCGCACCGAGGAATTCGCCCCGGGCTTCCGCGCCTCCTCGATCGCCCATCTGCTGAACCGTCTGCATCCCGATGTGGTGAAGACGCTGGAACTGGAGAGACATGGGCTGCAATTCGCCCGCGCTGACTTCCTGCCGTCGGTTGCGCTGTCGAAGGACGGCCCGCCGCTTGTCCTGCATGGTGCCTATGGGGAAGTGCTGGCCGGCGCCAGCTCGAGGGAACAGTCCGCTTGGAAGGAACTGCGCGCGCAACTGCTGCGCTATGCCGGCAGCTTGAAGCCATTCCTCTCCCGACGCGCGCCCGACCTTGCCGGCATGTCGCTGTTGGAGACGGCTTCTCTCGGTCAGACCGCACTGGCCTTGAAAAAGCTCGGCAAGGAAGACATGCGCGACTTTCTGCGCGTCCTGCTGATGAATGTCGCCGACCTGCTCGACGAGCAGCTCACCTACGACAGGCTGAAGGGACTGCTGGCCTTCGACGCGACGCTCGGCAGCCACCTTGGCCCGCGCTCGCCGACCTCGCTGCTCGGCCTCTACTACCGACTCGCTGGCGAGACCTCCGGAGTGGCCGGCGCGCAGGCATTGCCGCGGGGCGGCATGGGCGCCGTCGTCACCGCCATCCGCGCGTCGGCGGAAAAGGCTGGCGTCACCATCCGCACATCGTCGCCGGTGGCAAAGATCATCGTCGAAAAAAGCCGCGCCGTCGGCGTCGCGCTCGACACTGGCGAGGAACTGCGGGCCCGCACGATCGTCTCGGCCATCAATCCGGCGACCACCTTCCTCGAGCTCGTCGGGCCGCGCGAGATCGACACCGGCTTTGTTCGCAAGGTGAAAAATATACGCATGAAGGGTGATGCCGCCAAGCTTCATCTGGGCTTTGACCGGCCGCCGCAGTTCACGGGTGTCGATGCCGCCACTCAAAAGGGCAGACTTATCATCGCGCCCTCGCCCGATCACGTCGAGCGCGCCTTCAATCCATCGAAATACGGCGAGTTCTCGCCCGAACCGGTGATGGAGATCACGCTGCCCAGCCTTGCCGATCCGTCGCTGGCACCAGATGGCGCCTGCGTTCTGTCGGCGGTGGTGCAATACGCACCCTATGCGCTGAAAGAAGGCTGGGATGCCGGCAAACCGAAATTCCTCGAGGCGATCATGGCGCAGCTCGAAGCCTACGCGCCTGGCATCGGCAAGAGCGTTGTCCATGCCGAGCTTCTGACGCCGGCCGATATCGAGACACGCTACCGCATACCAGGCGGCCATTGGCACCATGGCGAGTTGCAGGCCGACCAGATGCTGGTCTCGCGCCCCGTCTCCGGCTGGTCCGGCTACGACACGCCGCTCGAAGGCCTGTTTCTCGCCGGCGCCGGCTCGCATCCCGGCGGCGGCGTCTCGGGTGCACCGGGCTTGAACGCCGCACGGCGTATCATTGCGATGAAGAGGTAGGCCATGGCTCAGGCAACCAGGAAGAAGCCCGTTGCAAGGCCAGCCGATGCGGCTGTTTCCACCCGCATCGCCGCCCAGGGGCATTTCCGCACGCTGCGCCTCGGCACACCATTCCAGCCGCGCCTCGACGCGTTGGCCAAAACCCAGGATTGGTACAATTGGGCCGGCTACCGCGCCCCGCATTCGCTGTGGGACGAGGAGCTGGAATACTTCGCTATCCGCAGCCAGGCGGCCCTGTTCGACATTTCGCCGATGACCAAATACCGGATCGAGGGACCGGAGGCCGAAGCCTTCCTCGATCGCGTCACGCTGCGCGATGTCAGCAAGCTCAGGCCGGGACGCGTCCACTACACCGCCTGGTGCGACGATGAAGGATTTGTGCTGGACGACGGCACCCTGTTCCGTCTGTCGCCGACACGCTTTCGCCTGTGCTCGCAGGAGCGGCATCTGCCGTGGCTGCTGGATAGCGCCATTGGTTTCGACGTCGTCGTTGAGGAAGAAACCGAGGCCGTCGCCGGGCTCGCGCTGCAAGGGCCGACCTCCTTCGCCGTATTGCGCGACGCCGGCTTTGCCGGTGTCGAGGGATTGAAGATCTTCGACCTCGCCGAGTTTGCTCATGATGGCGGCACCATCACCATATCGCGCACCGGCTTCACCGGCGATCTCGGGTACGAACTCTTCGTCCCAGCCGAAAAGGCGTTGAGCCTCTGGGACCGGCTGATGGCCGCTGGCGAACTGCGCGGTATCCGCGCGATCGGCTACACCGCGCTCAACCGCGCGCGGCTCGAGGCCGGGCTGATCGTTGCCAATGCCGACTTCACCACCGCCGAGCATGCCATCCGCGCCGACCGTCCGCGCATGCCCGACGAGATCGGGCTCGGCTTCATGATCGATCCGGAAAAAGGCCACTTCAACGGCCGCCGCGCCATTCTCGAAGCGCGCGCCAAGCGCCAGTTGCGCCATGTATTGGTCGGACTGGAGATCGAAGGCAACATCCCTGCCGAACACGCCATCGTCTACCACAAGAAAAGCCAGGAAGTTGGCCTTGTCAGCGCCGCCATGTGGTCGCCAATGGCCAAGCGAAACATCGCTATCGCCTCCCTGGCGCGGCCATACGGTGATACTGTCGTGGAAGACCTCTGGGTCGAAATCTACGCCATGCGCGAGCTGCAGTATCAGAAGCTTATGAAGCGGGCCAAGGTGGTGGCGCGGCCTTTCATCAAGCTCGACCGCCGCACCGCCAATCCGCCGGCGGATTTCTGACCATGGACGAAGCCGACAAGCTGGACGATGGTGGGGAAGCCGCCGAACAGTGGCAACTGGTCAACACGCCACTCGGCGAGAAATGGTCCGGACGCACGCGCTATGCCGCCGCCATGTTCTTCTACAAGCGTGACGAGATGAGCGCCGAGACGCTCGAAGTCTACCGCATCTGCGCAAGGCTGGATTCGGAGAACCCGCTGCCGATCATCAGGGATCGCGGTGTCGGCAAGGATTGGCTGAAGCGCATGGGCTTCGAATAGGCTCTATCCTATCGTTCTTTCCAGCATGCCCAACCAGTTGCGATGGGCGATCTTCTCGATCAGCGCGCGACCGAAACCGCGTGCCGCCAGTGCATCGATCAGCTTCGGCAAGCCGGCGACGTCACCCATCACGGCCGGGATCATGGCGCCGTCGAAATCAGAACCGAGGCCGACACCGTCCTCGCCCAGGGCCTGCAAAAGGGAATCGATGTGGCGCACCATGAGATCGAGGCTGGTATCGGCATTCATGCGGCCGTCCTCGCGCAAAAACCCGGTGGCGAAATTCAGCCCGACCATGCCGCCGGATTCGCGGATCGCGCCGAGCTGCCAGTCGGTGAGGTTGCGCGAATGGCCGCATATCGCATGCACGTTGGAGTGGGTGGCGACCAGGGGCGCGTCGCTGAGGCCCACGACATCGCGAAAGCCCTTCTCGTTGAGATGCGAGAGGTCGATCATGATTTTGAGTTCGTTGCAGGCCTTGACCAGCGCCTTGCCGGCATCGGTCAGGCCCGGGCCGGTGTCGGGCGAGGACGGAAAGCGGAACGGCACGCCGTGGCCGAAGGCGTTCGGCCGGCTCCAGACGATACCGAGCGAACGCAGTCCGGCGGCATGCAGCACGTCGAGCATGGTGAGTTCAGGATCAATCGCCTCGACGCCCTCGATGTGGAACACGGCGGCAATCGTGCCTTTGGCCATGGCGTTGCGGATATCGCCGGCACTGCGGCAGACGGCAAGCGCTCCCGCCCGCTCGAGCCGGAACAGGATCGAGGCCATGGCGATCGTCGAATTGAGCGCATCGGCGCGCGGCACCTCTGGCGGCAGCGGCTCGCTGGCGCTCGGCGCCGAGGGCACGGCGCTGCGCCTGGCCTTTTCGACCGGCGGCGGGAAGATGGCGAACATGCCGCCGGCGAAGCCACCAGCCTTGGCGCGCGGCAGGTCGATATGCCCGCCCGATTTCCCTTCGACGAACAGCTTTTCGACGTCCGTGTCCTTCGACTGATAGAGTCTGAGCAGCGTGTCGTTGTGGCCGTCGAAGACGGGGACGAGATCTGTTTCGGTCATCGGGGGATCATTCAATTCGTTTGTCGGCGCGGCGATATATCCTATCTAGGCAAGATGCACGGTCGGCGCAAATTACAATGCCGGCTGGCAGCGGGGACTGCCCCTTCGTCCCCCGTTGCTGCCTGCCAAAAAGTGCCTGCGCGCCTACTGCTTCAGCACATCGGCCCATTCCGGATGGCGGCGGAACTGGGCATTGGCGAACGGGCAAAGCGGTATGATCTTCTTGCCCGCGGCGCGCGCGTCCTCAACAGCGCGGGTGACGAGCCGAAGCCCGGCACCCTGGCCGCGAAACGCGTCCGGCACTTCGGTATGGTCAATGATGAGCTGATGCTCGCCGATCTTGGTGAAGGTCATCTCCGCCTCGGCGCCGTCGGGCCCGCGCAGGACATAGCGGCCTTTGGGGTCGCGATCTTCCAGCTCGATCTCGGGCAGTTGGTCGGGCATCTCTACACTCCTTGGGCGATACCGGCAAAAAGCCGCCGCGCCGCCTCGATCTCGTTTGGCCGCACCTCGTGCCCGCCTTCGTGCCACTCCACTGTGACATCGGCACCGTCGGCACGCAAATAGGCTTCGAGCCGCGCCGTCAGGTTCGGCGGGCAGATCGGATCGCGCTTGCCAGCGGTCAGCAGGATGTGACAGCCGGCCAGGCTGCCTTTGACCTCCGGCTCGAACGGAATCAACGGATGCATCAGCACCGTAGCGTCGAACAGCTCAGGGGCTTCGAACACCAGAGCCGCCAGGATATTGGCGCCATTGGAATAGCCAAGGCCGTAGACCGCCGAGGGCTTCGCCGCCTCGACATGCGCTTTGACGAAATCGGCCATCTTCCCGGTCGCTCGAGCAAGATCGTCCATGTCGTAGACACCCTCGCTGGTGCGGCGGAAAAAGCGCGCCGCGCCATACTCCGACACATCGCCGCGGGGCGAGACGATGGTAGCCTGGGGCGCGAGATCGTGCCCCAGCGAGACGAGCTGATTCTCGTCACCGCCCGTGCCGTGGAAGACGAACAGCAAGGGACCGCCCGGCGAACCGGGCAGGCTCTTATAGGTGTAAGCGTCCTTGCTCATTGCTTCAGCCTTCCAGCTTCTGCAAATGCTGTTCGAGATAGGGCCGCAGATGCTGATGCTGCGTCGGCAGTTTCAGCGCTTCGCCCAGATGCGCGGTGTCCTCGTCGCGGTCGAAACCCGGCTCGTTGGTGGCGACCTCGAACAGCACGCCACCCGGCGTGCGGAAATAGATCGCCCAGAAGTAATCGCGGTCGATCACCGGCGTGACCCCATAGCCTGTGTCCGTCAACGCCTTGCGCACTTCGAGCTGCTTGGCGCGGTTCTCGACCGCGAAAGCGACATGGTGGACGGAGCCGGCGCCGAGATCGGCGAAGGCCGCGGTCGGCAGCGATTCGATATCGACGACATCGGCGCCGTTGCCGTTCCTCACGGCGAGCCGACTGACATTGCCTGATGTCTCGATCTCTTCGTAGCCCATGAATTTCAGGAGCTCCTCGGTGGCGCCGCCATCCTTCAGCCTGAGCGAAACCGAGTGAAAGCCACGGATCGCTTCGTCAGCGGGAACACCGCCCTTCACCCAGGGCGCGCGGCCGTCGGCCTTATCCTCGACGAGCGCGAAACCATCGCCATCGGGACCGGCAAATTTGAGCCGCTTCTCGCCAAAGCTCTCCTCATGGGAAACACCGGTCACGCCTTCGTCGATGAACCGCTTTTCCCAATAAGTGAGCGTGCCCTCCGGCACGGAGTAGACGGTGGTGCCCACTTCGCCGACGCCGTGACGGCCCTTGCCGATATGGGGGAACGGAAAATAGGTCATCACCGAACCAGGCGTGCCGACCTCGTCGCCGTAATAGAGATGATAGACGTCTGGTGCGTCGAAATTGACTGTCTTCTTGACCCGGCGCAGGCCGAGCTTGTGGGTGAAGAAATCATTGTTCTGTCGGGCATCCCCAGCCATCGAGGTGACGTGATGCAGACCTTTGATCTGGTCGAGCATTGTCTTGGCTCCGTCCCTTGTGTTCGTGCGGCCCTCGCCGCTGTCCACGCCAATATGTGGAGAGGCCTGCCCGCGGCAAAGGCGGCAAACACAGAATGGACTGTGCTTTAAAAGTGAACAACTGAAAGAGTTTTGTTCACCAGCCAGCTAACGCAGGTGGTCTTGCGTTGGTGCCGGAAATCGGGTCCATGAATGGTACTCGGCCAATGTCGGGAGAAGGGGATTGCGAGTGACAGGAAAAGCCAGGCGCCCGAACGTTCTCCTGATCACCTGCGACCAGTGGCGGGGGGATTGCCTGTCGGCCGCCGGCCATCCCGTGGTGAGGACGCCGAACGCCGACGCGCTGGCCGCCGAGGGCGTGTTGTTCAAGCGGCACTATGGCGGCGCGGCGCCCTGCTCGCCGGCGCGCGCCTGCCTCTATACCGGCCTCTATCAGATGAACAACCGCGTCTGCCGTAACGGCTCGCCGCTTGATGCCCGTCATGGCAACATCGCGCTGCACGCCCGAGCCCTCGGCTATGATCCGACGCTGTTCGGCTATACCGACATCGCGCTCGATCCCCGCCTGCTGGCGCCTGATGATCCAAGGTTGAAAAGCTACGAGGGCGTGCTGCCGGGTTTCACGGTGCGCCAGCAGCTGCCCGAACATCAGAAGCAATGGCTGTCCTGGCTGGCGCAGCAGGGCATCGATGCCAGCGCCGGATTTCCCGGCATCCACCGTCCTTTGGACGAGGAAGACGGCGCCGACGCAGTGACTGAGGCGCGGCCAATCTATTCGAAAGACCATACGCCGACGGCTTTCCTTGCCGGTGAGTTCATCCGCTGGCTCGGCGAGCAGGAGCAGGCCACGCCATGGTTCGCGCATCTCTCCTTCATCAGCCCGCATCCACCCTTCATCGTACCGGAGCCCTACAACACGCTATACGATCCGGCCGATGGCCCCACTTTTCACCGCGCGTCGAGTTGGCGGGCTGAAGCCCAGAGCCATCCCTATCTCGCCTATGATCTTGGCCGGCAGAAACGGGCGAAGTTCCGCCCCGGCGCTACAGGCAAAGTGCACGACTGGAGCGAGGATGATTTCCGCACCATCCGGGCGATTTACTACGGCATGATCTCGGAAGTCGACGTACAGCTTGGCCGCGTATGGCAAGCGGTCAAGGCATCAGGCGCATGGGGCGATACCATCATCGTGCTCACTTCCGACCACGCCGAGATGATGGGTGACCATTTCATGCTGGGCAAGGGAGGCTATTTCGAGGGCGGCTACCACATACCGCTGATCATCCGCGACCCGCGTCACGGCAAGGCCGCCGGCAGCGCTGTCGATCGCTTCACCGAAGCGGTGGACATATTGCCTACGCTCGCGGATCTGCTTGGCGCGGCTCCCGAACCGCATCTCGATGGGTGCTCACTGAAACCATTCCTGAGCGGCGGAACCCCCGCGGTTTGGCGCGACGCCGCGCATTGGGAGTTCGATTTCCGCTCGATCGCGGACGGCGAAGCCGAGCAACACTTCGGCGTGTCCTCGCGTCAGTGCAACCTCGCCGTCATCCGCACCAAGAAATTCAAATACGTGCATTTTGGCGGCGGCTTGCCACCCTTGCTTTTCAACATGGAGGCGGACCCTGGCGAACTGACCAACCTCGCCACGAGCCCTGCACATCTGTCCACCCGCCTGGAGTTCGCCGAACGGTTGCTTGCCTGGCGGGCTGAACATCTCGACCAGTCTCTGGCGCTGGCGGAATTGACGGAGAATGGCGTTGCTGGGCATTTCGGAAGGGCGTGGGCAGTGGGCAGTAGGCAGTAGGCGGTACGAAATCCCAAAACGCTGCTGCGCGCCAGACTTTCTCCACCTACTGCCCTACTGCCTATTCCCTGTTCCCTTACTTCACAACCATCCGCTGCTGGTCGCGGTTCTGCGCATAGCTGCCTTTGTCGTAGGCAGCCTGCGCCTGAAGCTGTTCCTTGGTGAAAGTGGTATAGAGGTATTTCTTGCCGTTCTTGTCGGTCATGAATTTCAAATTGTCCATGCCGACCGCCACTTCCTTCGCGCCGATGCCAAGGAAGCCGCCCACGTCGACGATAACCGCATCGGGCTTCTTGTCGGGTGTGAGCACGACATCCCCGATTGTTCCGACCTTGGCGTCGTTGGCGCCGTAGACGGTGGTGCCTTTCAGGTCGTCGGCCCTGATCTCGCCGACCGGCATCGCGGTCAGCGTCGATTTGTCGATGGCGGCCGTCTGTGTCTGGTCGGGCGCTGGCTGAGCCTCGGCTGTCTTGTTCGCCGGAGCGGCGGCAGGTGCCGTGGTGGTAGCCGGCGCAGTTGCCGCCGGTGCGTTGGAAGCGGTCGTCGCCGGTGCCGGATCATAGGCCTTGCGGTTGAAATCCGCCTGTGCCTGCAGCTCTTCCTTGGTGGTCTGCGCCACCAGCCAGCGCTCGCCGTTCTTTTCCGCCCACTGCGCCTTGTTGAAATCATAGGTTACGTTCTTTGCACCGAGCCCAAGGAACCCGCCTACGGCGATGACCAGGGATTGGGCCTTGCCTTCCTTGGACAGCACGATGTCGTTGACGCTGCCGATTTTCTGCGCGTCATCGCCGGTGCCGTTATAGACGGCCTTGTCGATGATGTTAGTCGCTAGGTTGCCCTCGGCGTGCTTCACCGGTTGGGCAGGCGCGGCATTCGTGTCGGCGGAATTTTGCGCGGTTGTCGCGGGCGCTGCCGCACCCGTCGAAGCAGGGGCCGGCGCATAGGCCTTGCTGTCGAACTCCGGCTGCGCCTTCAGTTCGTCCTTGCTTGTCTGTGCGACCAGCCAGCGGTCGCCGTTCTTCTCGGCCCACTGCAGCTTGTCATAATCGAAGGCGACATTCTTCGTGCCGACGCCCAGAAAGCCGCCGACGCCGATGACGACGGACTTCGCCATACCATCCTTGTCGAAGACGACATCGCTGACCTTGCCGATCTTCTCGGCGTTGTCGCTAGTGCCGTTATAGACGGATGCGCCAATGATGTTGGTGACGATGCTGCCTTCGGCGCGCGGAACCGGAGCTGCTGGTGCCGGCTGCTCAGCGGCGGGTGCGGCGGGTGCGGGAGTTGTCGCGCTCTGCGCGAAAGCGCCGGTCGCGATCAATGTCGCGAGGGCGGAGGTGGCAAAAAGGGTGCGGATCATGATGGTCTCCTCGTGATTTCGTGCACGCCGCGTCCGGTTGAACCATCGCAGGGAAGGCGCGGGCGCGGCGTCTTCTACAGGTTCACAACGTCGTGACCATGCTGTTGTTCCAAAAGACGCCCTGGCATTCGTTACCAACACGACGCTCATGGATGACAGCCGCCAAACGCAGCCGTAGGTCCCCGGCGCTGCCGGAACTTTTCCCGTTTCGCCGTGTTTTTGCCTTGGCTGGGCGCGTCCCGGTCGGCTTTTGGTTGAGCTTACGGAGCGGGGTATGAAATTTGCTGCGGTGCTGAACCAGGACGGCGGCACCTTGCGCACCACCGACCTCGCCGCTTTTTCCGACACGATGCGTCAGACGCTGGAAACGGCAGGCCACACTCTCAGCATAGACGTGGTCGCCGGCAAGGACGTAGCGAAAACTCTCGACCATGCCGTTTCGCGCCGCACCGTCGATGTTGTGCTGGCTGGTGGCGGTGACGGAACCATTTCAGCCGCGGCGGCCAGGTTGATGGGCAAGAAAAAGGCGCTTGCCATATTGCCCGCCGGCACCATGAACCTGTTCGCGCGTGGCCTGGGCATTCCGCAGTCGCTCGATGCGGCGCTGAAGTCCTTCGCCGACGGAGAAATCATCGCGGTCGACATGGCTACGGCCAACGGCCAGCCCTTCATCCATCAGTTCTCCATAGGCATGCATGCAAGGATGGTGCAGCTGCGCGAGAGGATGGAATTCGGTTCGCGCCTCGGAAAGATCGGCGCTTCGGCCAAGGCGGCCTGGGCGACGATCAAGAATCCGCCGGCCATGAACGTCACGCTCAGTATCGGCGAGGCCGAGATGACGGCGCGCATATCAGGCATCGGCGTCACCAACAACCTGTTCGGCGAAGGCCACCTGCCTTATGCGGACAATCCGGCGGGCGGCGTGCTCGGCATCTATGTCACGGTGGCGCAGCAACGCGCCGAGCTCGTCAAGTTCCTCTTCAACATGGCGCGCGGCAAATGGCGCGACAACGAGCATGTCGAAATCCATCAATCCGATCGGACGGTTCTGAAAATTCATTCCGGCAGCAGGAAGTTCCGTGCCGTCATGGATGGCGAACTGGTCAGGCTCGATCGTGAGACGATCATTGAAATCCAGCCTGGCGCGCTCAATGTCCTGGTGCCGGCCAGCATCGCCGAGGCAAAGGCCGCCTGATGCGATCTCAAACGACGGCGGCCGAAAATCTAGCCGCTTGGCGCACTTCCTTGCTCTGTCGCCGGGGTCTTGGCCACCTCGCCATAGATTTCGGCAATGCCCCAGGCCGCGAAGGCCAGAAGCAGCGCAGCGATCAGAATACGCAAACCGTGCCAGCCCCATCGCCCCTGACGCGCTTTGTTTTCGGGAATGATCTTGGTCATGGTCGGTCCTTGTCTCGTTTTGCACTACCGGGTGCATCCGGCAAATCACGGTCGGGTAACGGTTCCTTGCTAGGATGGTTCCGGAGACGCCTGGCCTGGCGGGCAAGACGGCGAAGGCCGGGACATTGGGGATTTGGGTGAATAGCAGGAGCGAAACAGGGCCGGGTCTGCCGGCCAAGGTTGCGCGCGCGGTGAGGGACGAAGACCGGCTGGCTGTGTTGCATGGGCTGGAGATGCTGGATACCGCGGCCGATCCGGATTTCGACCGCATCACCAGCCTTGCCGCGGCCGTGATGCACGTGCCGGTCGCACTGGTCACGCTCGTCGATCTCGAACGGCAATGGTTCAAGTCCCGCTTCGGCCTGGACGAGACCGGGACCGCGACCGATATCTCCTTTTGCGCCCACACCATCGCCGCTGGCGACGAACCCATGGTGGTGGCGGACGCAACGACGGATCCACGGTTCAAAGCCAACCCGCTGGTCACCGGCAAGCGTCATGTGCGCTTCTATGCCGGCGCTCCGATCATCATCGCGGGCGCCAGGATCGGCACCCTATGCGTGTTCGACCGCAAGCCGCACGCCTATCCATCCCCGGCCAGGCTCGACCAGTTGAAGAGTCTCGCCGGCCTTGCCGGCAGCCTGTTCACCTTGAAGGATGCGACCCGTAGCGGTGCTATCGCCGAGGCCGCGCTTGCGCGCGAGGAAAAACGGCGCGCCATCGCGCTCGACGCGGCCTCGCTCGCCAGCTGGGCATGGGATATCCGCAGCGACATGATCGAATGCGATGTCCGGCTGTCGGAACTGTTCAACCTGCCGCGCTCGACCCGCCTGCGAGCACGCGACATCCTCGCCGCCATCGACCCGCGCGACGTCTATCAGACCGAAACCCGCTTTCGCGATGCCTTGACCGGCAGCGACGACTATTTCGGCGAATATCGCGTGAAAGGTTTTCATCCGCCGCGCTGGGTGGCGACACGCGGCCGTGTCATCGAGCGCGATGGCGACGGCAAGCCCACGCTGATCTTCGGCGTCAACTACGACATCTCCGAACGCAAGCTCGGCGAGGAGCGGCAGAGGCTTTTGCTGCGCGAACTCAACCACCGCGTCAAGAACACGCTGGCGACCGTCCAGGCGTTGGCGACTCAGACCGTGCGTCATGCCCGTCAGCCAAGCGAATTCCTCGAGGCTTTCGGCGCCCGGCTTCAGGCCCTGGGCATCGCCCACAATCTCTTGTCCGACCGCGAGTGGCGCGGTATCGGCATCCGCGAACTCGTCCAGATCGAGATCAGGCCGTTCGAC
This sequence comes from Mesorhizobium sp. B2-4-17, assembly GCF_006441275.1. Classification (NCBI taxonomy): domain Bacteria; kingdom Pseudomonadati; phylum Pseudomonadota; class Alphaproteobacteria; order Hyphomicrobiales; family Phyllobacteriaceae; genus Mesorhizobium; species Mesorhizobium sp. B2-4-17. The sequence goes on from NZ_VFUX01000020.1 coordinate 73,292, forward strand.
GCGGCCGATCGGCCGCGTATCACCATCTCCGGCGCCGATCTGCTGCTGTCGCCCGATCAGGCCGTCGGCCTCGGCCTTATCCTGCACGAATTGGCCAGCAACGCGCTGCAATATGGATCTCTGTCGGTTGCATCCGGCAAGGTCGATCTCGACTGGAAGACAGGGCAGGAAGGGCGCCCGGCGCCTGGTGCTGACCTGGCGCGAAAGCGACGGCCCACGGGTTGCCCCGCCCGAGCGCCACGGCTTTGGTTCGATCCTCATCCGCCGCAGCCTGGCCAAGGTCATTTCAAGCGAAGTGACCCATGAATTCCGGCCCGAAGGCGTATTCGCCGCAATATCGATGCCGCTGGAATACCTGTCTAAGTGACTGACTGGCCATGATCGCGGATCCGAGCGGCGGCGTCATTTCGGCCCCTTGGCCTCCGGATCGTCGGGCTTCACGTTCTCGCGGTAGATGGCATAGGCCACAAGTGCCGCGGCCGGACCCAGAATGACGCCGAGGCCGCCTTTTCCCTTAATCAATGCCGGCAGCACCGCAAGTGCGGCGGAGATGCCGATCGCCTTCATATCGGCACTGCGCCGCCTTGCCTCGCGGCGGGCGCGGGCACCGGCCATCAAGCGATGGCTCAGAAGCACGAGCCCGGCGATCACCAGGAAGCCGATGCCGAAATCGAGTGCCGCCACCTGCGATCCATAGCGGGCGGCGACCCAGATATAGGCTGCCCCGACCAGAAAGCCGAGACCGCAGAGCGCCGCCAGCGCGGCAAGCGCGTAGACGATGGCCGCCGCACGCGCGCGGCGTATGGCGGCCATGGTTTCACCGGAGGCGAAACCCGAAAGCAGGGATGTCAGCAGTCCCATCTGCGGCGGAACTAGCGGCGCGCGAGCAGCGCGAAGAGGAAGCCGACGCCGGCGGCGATCGCCAGGGACGTCACGGGCTTTTCCCGAACGCTTGCAACGATCTGGGCCTCGATGTCCCTTGCGTTGCCGCGCAGGCTGTCGAAGGCCGCTTCACCCTGAGCGCGCAACTGCTCGACGCCTTCCGTCGCCGCGCGGCGCGCTGTGCCGTAGCCATCTTCGCCGGTCTTGGCCAACTGCTTGGTGAGCTTGTTGATATCGGCCTTCAACTGCCTGATGTCGGCTTCGAGATCCGAATTCGCCCGCGCCTCGTTGGCGGTTTTCCCTGCGGCGGTTGCCATTGCTTAACTCCTTGTGATTGCTCGATTTCAAACGCGCCGTGCGTCTCAAGGTTCCGACGTTGGGAAAACTAGCCGAAAACCTCCCGGCGCGCATCCATCTGCCAGGGATTAGCCGCATCAGATCAGTGGGCGGCGGCCCCGCCCAGCCCTTCCCAGCCGGCGAGCTGCTTGAGCGCTTTCGTTGTCGACCCCCTCTTCGAAAGCCTGCCAGCCGGCAGGTCCGGTTTCAATCGCTTGCCAGGGATCGGATCCCGCCGCTCGCGGCATGTCTTTTTTAAATGACAACGCGCCAAATTGCGATCATGACTCAGGACGTCTCATGGAGCGATTGCCTGTGCCTCACTTGCTTGACGGATTACGAATTCTTGTCCTGGAGGACGAATTCCTCATTGCCATGGAGGTGGAGCAGCTTTGCCGCGACCATGGTGCCAACGAAGTGGTGGTTGCCCGCGACCTGACCGAGGTCGATGGCCGAAAGATCGCACTGCAATTCGACGTGGCCATCGTCGATCTGATGCTGGGTGGCGCCTCGACGCTCGAATTCGCCGCCGGCTTGCGGGAAACAGGCGTCCCGTTCGTCTTTGCCTCCGGCTATTCGGATGCGCACGAGATCCAGGTATCCTTTCCTGAAGTGAGGCTGGTCTCCAAACCCTATTCAGGCCAAGATCTCGTCGAAGCGGTGGCACTGGCTTACGGACGTGGCTCCCCTGGTGTCGAGACCGATACGGCCGCGTCCGGATCGCGCTTCAATGTGCAGCCGTCCCGGTGACCTGAGTTGAGATCGCATCGGGGCCATATTCGTCTTCGCCGGAGATTTTGAGAATTTCCTGCAGCCGTGTGCGGGCTCTGCTGACGCGGCTCTTGATCGTTCCGACCGCGCAGCCGCAGATTTCGGCGGCCTCTTCATAGGAGAAGCCCGACGCACCGATGAGGATGATGGCCTCACGCTGGTCCTCCGGAAGCTGCTCGAGAGCGCCCCGAAAATCCTTGAGGTCGAGTTGACCGTGTTGGGCCGGATGCACCGCGAGCCTGGCCGTCATGATGCCGTCGCTGTCCTGCACTTCGCGGCCGCGCTTGCGCATTTGCGAATAGAATTCATTGCGCAGAATCGTGAAAAGCCAGGCTTTGAGATTGGTGCCGGGCTGGAAGCTCTCATGCTTGTCCCAGGCTTTGACCAGCGTTTCCTGAACGAGGTCGTCGGCCTTGTCGGCATTCTGCGTCAGCGACACGGCAAACGCCCGCAAGCTTGGTATTGCCCCAAGCAGATCGGTCTTGAAGCCTTGGGAGACCGCTGCCATGCCCTCAGTCCTTTTTCTGCGCGGGTTCGGTCTGCTCCAGTTGGCTGAGCAACCGGGCAAAGCGATCCGGCACATCGTCGGACACCAACTCGTCATAATACTGTTTGAGTTTTCGCCCGATTTCGGAATTCGGCCCCAATGGATCGCCGACCCCGTTCCGGCGCCTGCCCGCGGCGCCAGCCAAAATATCTTTCGTCATATTCTTCATTTTGCCCTTATATTCCCAGCACCGAAGCCGCCCTTATTCAACTCAACACAAGGCGAGCGGCCCCCCGTGTGGTTGCCCATCCCGCTTTCAAACGCCGTCGCCGCCCATTCGTTCCATATCGCGCGGAACTTTTTCGGAATGGCCGCGTTGTACCCGTGGGACTTGCATGCAGCTTGACCTGCGATTCAGTCAAACGCGTCATCTGAGGGAGACGTCCATCATGAGCTTATCCGCTACCATCGCTCCGCATCTGCCATTCCTGCGCCGCTTCTCGCGTGCCGTCTCAGGATCGCAAGAGAGCGGCGACGCGCTGGTCGCCGCCATGCTCGAGGCCATCATTGCCGACATCGACATCTTCCCGGAGGCATCGAGCGACCGCATCGCCTTGTACAAGGTTTTCGCCAAGCTCTTCACCTCGGTCGCCATCCGCGTGCCGCAGGAGCAGGCACAATCGGCGTGGGAGCAGCGCGCGGCCGCCAATCTCAATGCGATCGCGCCGCTTCCCCGCCAGGCTTTCCTGCTGGTTGCGGTGGAAGGCTTCAGCGAGGACGAGGCCGCCGAGATACTCGACGTCGGCGAACAGGAGTTCTCCGAATTGCTTGCCCAGGCAAGCGATGAGATTTCCCGCCAGGTGGCAACCGACGTGCTGATCATCGAGGACGAGCCGCTGATCGCCATGGACATAGAAGAGATGGTCGAGAGCCTCGGCCATCGTGTCGTCGGCACGGCGCGCACCCACGCCGAAGCGGTGACGATGTTCGGCAAGACGCGGCCGAAGATGGTGCTGGCCGACATCCAGCTCGCCGACGGCAGTTCAGGCATCGAGGCGGTCAACGAAATCCTGTCGTCGACCTCCGTGCCGGTTATCTTCATAACCGCCTTTCCGGAGCGCCTCCTGACCGGCGAGCGCCCCGAACCGGCCTTCCTGGTGACCAAGCCTTTCAATCCCGACATGGTCAAGGCGCTGATCAGCCAGGCGCTGTTCTTCGACCGTCAGGCTAAGGCCGCCGCGTAGGATCAGGGCTTCGCGGATCTGATCGGACAGTATGACTGCGAGGGCCGCCCGATGTGATGCATCGGGCGGCCCTTTGCGGTCCTTATCGGCGAATTGATCCGAACCATTGCACGCATCGTCTTTTTCGGTAAAGGGTGGAACAATCCGCAACCACCCACGTTTTGTCAGCATCATTCGGAAGGAGAAGAGCCATGCTTTACTGGGCGCTCGTATTTCTCGTCGTAGCAATCATCGCCGGCGCGCTTGGTTTTGGCGGCATCGCCGGTACATCTGCTGGGATCGCGCAGATATTGTTCTTCATCTTTCTCGCCTTCCTGGTCATTTCGCTTCTTGCCGGCCTGTTCAGGCGGGCGTGAACGCTCCATCCAGGCGAACACTGGAAGCCGCACCCCTCAAACGGTTTCCAGCCACCGCCGGGCGGTATCCTTTCAAAGGGACACCGTCCGGCGGACCGATTTTGGAGGCCGGCTTTCGACAAATTTCATGGGGAACCCATTTGACGGTGAGCCGTTCAGCCTGAGTTGGGTGGACAGATGGACAGATGCGCTCCAGGACTCCAGATAAAACGGAAAGCGCACGAAGCGACGAGGTCATCGCCCTGCATCCGGCAGAAAGCGGCATGCAGCTTGGCCGGGCTTTACTCCACGCCCTCTACAATGCTGGAATCTCGGTCCTTTATCAGGATCGCGAGATGAAGACCGTCTGGGCCCGCAACATGCGTGCGCCCTGGGTTTCGGACAATACCGATAGCAACGGCATCCTGCCGTTGGCGCAGACCGACCGCATCAGCGCCGCCAAGCGCGATGTGGTCGTGACTGGCAATCCTCAGCACCTTGAAATCAGTATGCCGGTCGAGAACGGCGTGCGCTGGTTTCAGGTTTGGGTTGATGCCGACCGGGGCGACGACGGCGACGTGCAAGGTGTCGTCACCACCATGGTCGAGACGACCGAGCAGAAACGGCGCGAACAGACGCTGACAACGCTTCTGCGCGAAGTCAGCCACCGCTCGAAGAACCTCCTGGCGATCATCCAGAGCATCGCGACCCAGACCGGTCGCTATTCCGATGGCATCAGCGACTTCCTGACGCGTTTTCGCGGCCGGCTGCAGTCGCTGGCTTCTTCCCAGGATCTGGTGACATCCTCCAACTGGCGCGGCGCGGCGCTCCATGAGTTGGTGGCCAGCCAGGTCGGCCGCTACGAGACGAACACACCGCATAGCCTTCGCTTCCGAGGCGCCAATCCCTACCTCAATCCAAACGCCGCGCTGCATATCGGCCTGGCGATGCATGAACTCGCGGTCAATTCGGTCAGCTACGGTGCCCTGTCCCGGCCGGATGGTTTCGTCGAGGTGACCGCCGATCTCAACACTGCCGCCACCGGTGAAGTTACCCTGTCACTCATATGGGCCGAAACCATTGGCACCAACGGCGGCCGAGGCAAGCAAAAGCGTTTCGGCAGCGTCGCGCTGGAACGAGTGGTGCCGGCATCCCTGAGTGGAACCGCGAGCCTCGACATCGCCGATGGCCATCTTGAATACCGCCTTATCGTTCCGCACAGCAACTTCGATACTCAATGAGCGGGCCACGACAAGCAGCGATTCTTAACCGGCTATTCACCATGAGAATGAATACTGTTTTTCTCAGATACCAGCGGAACCTGCAGCCTTTTTGGACATTTCCGCAGGAGTATTTACAGCTCGGTACGGGAGGATGCCCTTGACGGTTGCCGACATGAACAGGCTGGAACAGGCCGCCCGAATTTCCATGGGCGAGTTTCTGGACCCTGAGACATCCGCGCAATCGCTTCCCGCTGCCCGTAACCGGTTACCGGACATTGTTGGATTGGCGCTGGTCGCGGCAATCCTCCTGACAGTGCTGTTCCAGTTCACCTGATCGCGACCGGCGTCCTGGCTGGGGGCCGGCTCGGATATGGTCTTGGCCGCCGTTCCAACGGGTGACGTGGGCCATTGCGGAAATCTGTTGCCGGCGGGCCGGCATTATTCGCCTATCCCCGGGTGGAAAAGGAACTTTCTGGCGATGCGGTCCGTTGTTGTGGCGAGAGGATATTTCTCCATGGAACACATCGCCGCGTTGCTGCTGGTCATCGGTTGCACCAACTCGATGGCCGAGTGCCGTGAACTGCAGGTGCCGGTCAGCGTCTTCGCAACCGCCGACCAATGCACCGCCGAGCGTCCCTTCGCCATGGGCGACGTTCAGGGGCAGGCGCAGCACATCGTTGCCAAATGCCTGGCTGTCGATCCCGCGCTCGAGGATGACTACGACCAGATCGTCTGGAATGTGCGCCCTGATGGCAGCCTCGACGCTTCGCTGGCGATTTCCAGCCCCGTCATGGCATCTAACGCGGCGCGCCCAGAAAAAGACGACCTTAGCCAACAATAAATTCGAGCAGCAAAGACCGTTGTTTCATGCTAAATGGCGGTTGGAGTTTACTAAAGTGAGGACACAAAGTGAGGAGTGACTCTATGCGGAAAATGATTATTGCCATGGTTGCGGTGGTCGCGGTCAGCGGCTGTACCAGCACCGAAAAGGATGTGGCTGGCGGTACCTTGATTGGCGCCGGTATCGGCGGCCTGGTCGGCGGCGGCAAGGGCGCACTGGTCGGTGCGGCTGTTGGTGCCGGTTCCGGCCTTTTGGTGCGCAACCTGCGCAATGGCTACTGCCAATACCGTGATCGCCACGGCCGCATCTACACGGCGCGCTGCAACTAGTCAGCGACAACGGAATCCAGATCCGGAGGCCGGTATCGTGCCTCCGGATTTTCTTGACCGGTGATCTGTTGCTTGGCCTGGTGACGGCAGATTTAGCCGACCAGCGGAATTCTGATTTCCACCTTCAGACCATCGGCCTGAAAATCGCGTTTGATCGTGCCGCGCAGTTCGCGCGTGACATTGAGGTCGATCAGCTTGGTGCCGAATCCGGTTTCGGCCGGCGCCTCGACTTTCTTGTTTCCGGCCTCCCGCCAGTTGAGGGCCAGCGTCCGCTCGCGCCCGCGCCCTTCCAGCAGCCAGTCCACCTTGAGCGCGCCAACGGAATTGCCGGCTTCGCCGTATTTGAGCGCATTGGTCGCCAGCTCATGGAAGGTCAGGCCAAGCGCCTGCGTCGTGGTCTCGTCGAGCAGCACCTCCGGGCCTGAGAGGAGCTCGTCGGGCAATTCCTTGCCGAAAACCTGACCGAGCTCGATGCGCAGGAGGTCGGCGAGATCGGCCTTCTGCCAGCGCGAGCGCGTCAGCATGTCCTGCGACGCGGCCATGGCCTGCAGCCTGGCCGAGAAGGATGCGGAAAACTCGTTGACATCGGTCGCCCGCGAAGCCGTCTGCCGCGCGATCGCCAGCACCCTGGTGATCGAATTCTTGATGCGATGCTTCATCTCCTGCAGCATCAGGTCCTTTTCGAGCAGGCTCTTTTCGGTCGTTTCGTGCAGGCGCGATACCGCCTCGTAGGCCCGCTCCTGATAGCGGGCCACCAGCGCGATGGCGCCCGCCAGCAGCAGGCCGAACAGCCCCAGCATCATCGGGATGGCGCGCGACGACGGTTGTGAGAAGGCGCTGGTCGGCCTGAACAGCACGGTCCACGGACGGCCGGCCACCGTGATCTTTCGGGTGACCAGCAGCCGGTCACCAAGGGCCGAAACCGGTGGCGTCTCCGATCGGAACAGCAGATTGTCGCCGTTCACCGCGCCGTCATAGATCTCGGTGTTGACCGGCAGCAGCGGCGCGCGGCTGAGCGCGATCTGGAACAGGTCGCGGGCCCGGAAGGCGGCGTAAAGAAAGCCCGCGGTCGAGGACCGCGATGCGTTGATGACCTCCGGCGCGGTTTCGACGTTGAGCCGCACGAAGACCAGGAAGCCGGTGAAGGTCTGCGCCACGCCCGTGCCCTGGCCCAGTTGCACCAGCCCGCTCGCGTGCTGCTGGTCATCGGCCATTGCCTTCTCGATCGCCGCGCGCCGCACCGGCTCGCTGAACATATCGTAGCCGATGCTGGACTGGCTGGAGGGATCCAGCGGCTCGAAAAGCGTGATGGGCGCGCGCCAGGGCTGCGTCGAGGCCGGATAGACCGGATGGCTAGCGCCAAAATCGTGCAGGATATCGCGTTCGACCGCCGCTTCGTCGCCCGTCTTGACAAGCTGAAGGAAGCCGATGCCACCCAGGCCAGCGAAATTGTTGTCGATATCCAGCGCGTCGAAGAACGCCTTGAACTCGTTCTGGGAGATGTCGCCGTTGCGGGCATCGAACAGGGCCTGCGTCGACCGCAGCAGCGACAGATGCAGGTCGATCCGGCTCTCGATCCGGTTGAGTGCGTCGTCGGCCGCCGCTTCGAACTTGATGCGGGCGGCTTCCTGCGTCGCGAAATAGGCGAACCCAGCCATGGTCATGCTGATCAGCGCAACGGCGATGAACGCAACGATTGGAAAAAGTCTCTTCAACGGATGATGCGGTCCATGGGCAATACCGGACCTTTATGGGCAAGTCGCCGGGCCAACACAATGGCCAGGCCAAGCCATCGCGATCACTGGCATATCACATGAGCGGCAACGCGGGCCTGGTCCGCCAAGGCCGGGCGCGACCGATAGGCCTCAGGCGGCGATCTTCAGCGCACCCGGTCCGGGAATGGCGCCAGGAGGACATTTGCCCAGGATGATCATGCCGAGCACCTCGTCCTGGGTTACATCCGTGGTACGCGCGGTGCCGACGACCTGGCCGTTCTTCATCACGCAGACCCGGTCGGCCAGTTCGAACACATCGTGGATGTCGTGGCTGATCAGGAAGATGCCGATGCCATCGGACTTGAGCTGCCTGACCAGTTCGCCGACCTGTGCCGTTTCCTGGGGCCCAAGCGCCGCAGTCGGCTCGTCCATGATCAGGATGCGGGCGTTGAACAGGATCGCGCGTGCGATCGCCACCGACTGCCGCTGCCCGCCCGACAGCTTGATGACCGGCTCCTTGAAGCGCTGGAAGCGGGGATTGAGGCGCCCCATCACCTTGCGCGCCTCGGCCTCCATCGCAACATCGTCGAGCGTGCCCCAGGCGGTCATCAACTCGCGGCCGAGAAACAAATTGGCGGCGGAGTCGACATTGTCGGCCAGCGCCAGCGTCTGGTAGATCGTCTCGATGCCGCATTTCTTGGCATCGCGCGGATTGGTGATCGTGGCTTCCTCGCCATTGACGAATATCTGCCCGGCGTCGCGCTTGTAGGCGCCGGAGAGGATCTTGATCAGCGTCGACTTGCCGGCGCCGTTGTGGCCGAGCAGCGCCACGACCTCGCCGGGGAAAAGATCGATCGAGGCGTCGTCGACGGCCCGGATGCCGCCAAAGGCGATCGAGATGTTGCGCATGTCGACCAGCGGCGGGCCGGCGGGAGCGTTTTTGTCAGCCATGATCGTATCCTCTAAACCCGCTTGCGATAGACGGTGTCGAGCCAGACGGCGATGACCAGCACGGCGCCGACGACGATGCTCTGCAGCGGCGAGTCGACACCGAGCAGCACCATGCCGGATTGCAGCGACTGCATCAGCAGCGCGCCGAGCATGGCGCCGATGATCGTTCCCGAACCGCCGGCAAGCGACGTGCCGCCGATGACGGCCGCGGCGATGACGAGCAGCTCGTCCAATGTTCCAAGCACATTGGTGGACGAGTTCTGCCGGGCTGACGAGATCGCGGCGGCGATCGTGGCCAGCACGCCCATGATCATGAACACCTTCATGGTGATCCAGCGCGTGTTGATACCGGCGAGATTGGCGGCCTCCGGATTGCCGCCGATGGCAAAGACATAGCGGCCGAAACGGGTGCGGTTGGTGATGAAGGTCATGATCAGCCCGACCGCAACCGCCATCAGCACCGGAATGGCGATGCCGTGAGCGATGAACAGGCCGCCCTCGGGCACGGTGATGTTGTTGGCGGCGGCGTATCTGTTCACGATGCCGATCGGCCACGGATAGGAGTTGGCCAGCCATACCGCGCCCATGATGGCAGCGCAGGTGACGGCGCCAAGCAGCGTCTCGGCCCAGATCGGGCGCAGCGGGAAACGGAAGCGCTTGCGTTGCACCCGCCCGTTGAAAAGCGCAAACACCACGGCGAGGCAGGCGACGATGCCGACGATCCAGCTCCAGGTGGCGCCGATCGATCCGGCCGGCCCGCCTCCCATCAGCTGGAAGGTGGCGTCGAGCGGCGCCACGGTCTGGCCGCTGGTGACCCACCAGGCAGCGCCGCGCCAGACCAGCAGGCCGCCCAGCGTGACGATGAAGGCGGGCACTTCGAGATAGGCGATGATGAAGCCCTGGAAGGCGCCGATCAGCAGGCCCAGGACCAGGCCGATGACCAGCGCGAGCACCCAGATCCACGGATTGCCGAGTTCAAGCCCGACGAACCGAACCAGGAAATGCACCTGGGCGAAACCCATGACCATGCCGATCAGGCCCTCGGCCGAGCCGACGGACAGGTCGATGTTGCGCATGACGATGACCAGCACCATGCCGCAGGCCATGATGGCGACCGCGGAGCTTTGTACGGAGAGGTTCCATAGATTGCGCGGCGTGAGGAAGGTGCGGCTGTCGAAATCGAGCGGATTGACGCCCAGACGCAGGCTCGAAATCACGTGCAGCCCCACCCAGATCAGCAACAGGGCGCCGATCATGCCGAGCATGCGGGTGTCGATCTCGGTTGCCTTCAGGAAGCGGGCGACCGCGCCGAGTTCCGAGGCGCGTGCGGTATCGACCTGCGGCGGGTTGGACGTCGTGTCGGTCATGATTTCCTCCCACTGGCCGCCGTCTGGCGCGGACGCCGGAGCCCAGCCTAGAAGCTATCCGCCTGATGCGGAAACACAAATCTTTTTGAGAAAACGCCGCCTTAAAGCAATTCCAGGAAAAGTGCGTAGCGGTTTTCCGTCCGGAATTGTGGGAAACAATGGGCTGGAACGGTTCAGCGATTCAAGAAACACTGAACCGTTCCAGGGCCGCGGCGTCTATATCTGAGAGAAACAGGCCAGCTTAGTTGCAGGCCGCGACGGTGCCGGCGGCGACGCCCGCGCAGACTTCGTCCTTCTTGATCCAGCCGGCATCGATGACGACGTTGAGATTGTCCTTGGTGATGGCGACCGGGGTCAGGAACAGCGACTTGACGGTGTTGCCGCCAGGCGTCGTGAAGTCCTTCACGCCGGCGATGTCGGTCATCTTCTTGCCGTCGGCCAGTTGCGAGGCGATCTCGGCGGCATTCCTGCCGAGCTCGCGCGCGTCTTTCCACACCGACACGGTCTGGGTGCCGAGCGCGATGCGGTTCAGCGCGGCGTGATCGCCGTCCTGGCCCGACACCGGCACTGTGCCGGCAAGGCCTTGCGCGGTCAGCGCCGCGACGACACCGCCGGCGGTGCCATCATTGGCGGCGACCACGGCATCGACCTTGTTGTCGTTGGCGGTCAGGAACTGCTCCATGTTCTTCTGGGCGTTGGCGGGCAGCCAGCCGTCCGTATAGGCCTCGCCGACATTCTTGATCTTGCCGCTGTCGATGGCCGGCTTGAGCACTTCCATCGAGCCCGAGAACAGGAAGTCGGCATTCGGATCGGCGCCCGAGCCCTTGATGAAGACGTAGTTGCCTTCCGGCTTGACCTTGAACACCGCGCGGGCCTGCATGCGCCCGACTTCCTTGTTGTCGAAGGTCAGGTAGAAGACGTCCTTGTTCTCGATCAGGCGGTCATAGCCGACGACCGGAATGCCTTCATCCAGCGCCTTCTGGACGGCCGGGCCGATGGCCGAGGCATCCTGCGCCAGGATGATCAGCGAATTGGCGCCCTGCGAGATCAGGCTCTCGACATCGGTGAGCTGCTTGCCGGGATTGGACTGTGCGTCGGCGGAGATGTACTTGTCGCCGGCGGCCTCGATCGCCTTCTTCATGGCGGCCTCGTCGGTCTTCCAGCGCTCTTCCTGGAAGTTGGACCAAGAAACGCCGATGACCTTACCCTTCGCCTGCGCGACCGACGCGAGCGTCAGTGACATGGCGACACCCGCCAGGATGGCGACTGCGAATCTCTTCATGATATCCTCCCTGCGCCGCGTATGGCGCGACCAAACTGACCCGAAGGCCGGCACAAAGGCTCTATTTTTTCGAGCCTCAAAAAAAATAGTGATGCATAGCCGGAAGGCTGTCAACAATGATTCTGATGGATTTTCAGGGCCGAGAACCTTTTTTCGGGCCCCGCAATAAATAAATGACATCGCCGGCCGCTTCTGCCAGTATTTGATCTGTTGCCGCAGTGTTCGAGGGGCACGACGAGCCGCGGCGACCGGGAGGATATTGGAAAGGCATGTCGGTCGGAATCCGCCACGACGATCTGCGCCGGCGCAACCGCGCAATGGTGATTGCGGCCGTGCGCCGGGCCGGCCAGCCCTCGCGCACCGAAATCGCCGCGACCACCGGCCTCAGCCACTCCACCATATCGGCGATTTCCTCTGATCTGATCGGCGAAGGTATCCTGGCCGAAGGCAAGCCGAGCGAGGCCGGCGCGCTCAAACGCGGCAGGCCGCAGGTCGGGCTTGGCCTCAATCCGGAAGCCGCAACGGTGATGACCGTGGTGCTGTCGCTGAATTTCCTGTCCGTCGCCGTCATCGACTATGCCGGCCAGGTCATATCAGAGGAACAGCGCCGGCTGGATACGCTGACCATGTCGCGCGATGCACTGATCGGCGAATGCGTCGCCATCGTGCGGCGGCGCCTGGAGGATCCCGACCTCGACGTGCGCAGCGTCGCCCGTATCGCGCTGGCGATCCAGGGCATCACCGACACCGATGCCCGGGCAATGCTGTGGTCGCCCATCACGCCGCAGACCGACATCGCCTTCGCCGACATACTCGAAGCCGAGTTCGGCATCCCCGCCACCGTGGAGAATGACTGCAACATGATGGCGGTGGCGCTGCGCTGGCGCGATCCGGAGCGCTACCGCGACGACTTCATCGCCATTCTCCTTTCGCACGGTATCGGCATGGGCCTGGTGCTGAAGGGCGAGCTCTTCACCGGCACCCATTCCTCGGGCGGCGAATTCGGCCATATGATCCATCGGCCAGGCGGCGCGCTCTGTCGCTGCGGGCGGCGCGGCTGCGTCGAAGCCTATGCCGGCAATTACGCCATCTGGCGCAACGCCAGGCAGCTCAGCGAGGACACCGAGCCGGTCGCCGATGTCAGCGACGCGCAGATGCGGGCGCTGGCGGCGACGGCGCGGCAAACGGACGGGCCCGAGCGCGAGGCCTACCGCAGGGCCGGCGAGGCGCTGGGCTACGGCCTCGGCAGCCTGTTCGCGCTGATCGATCCCGCCCCCGTCGCCATGGTCGGCGTCAGCGCCGCCGCCTTCGACCTGATCGAGCCGGCATTGCGCGAGGCCATCGCCCAGACCGCCGGCGGCCAGCACTCGAAATCGATTTCCTTCGACACCGAGCCCAACGAGTTGCCGCTGATCCGCGAGGGCTGCGCCATGCGGGCGCTGACCTTCGTCGACCAGGAGATTTTCGCGCCGGGCATGCAGGCGAAAGCCGGCTCCGGGAAGAACGTGGCCTGAATAAAGTCGCGCTCAATCCTCGCGGATTGCATACCCCGCACCACGAATGGTGCGGATGACGTCGGGCATGCGGCCGTTATTGACCGCCTTGCGCAACCGGCCGACATGCACGTCCACCGTGCGCTCGTCGATATAGATCGTCTCCCCCCAGACATTGTCGAGCAGCTGGCTGCGCGAGAACACCCGGCCGGGATGACGCATCATGAATTCGAGCAGGCGGAATTCGGTCGGCCCGAGCCGGATCTCGCTCTTCTTGCGGTAGACGCGATGTGATTCGCGGTCGAGCACGATGTCGCCCACCTTGAGCACGCTGGACAGCACTTCCGGCTTGGCGCGGCGCAGCAGCGCCTTGACCCTGGCCATGAATTCCGGTGTCGAGAACGGCTTGACCAGATAATCGTCGGCGCCGGTCGAAAGGCCGCGCACGCGGTCGCTTTCCTCGCCGCGCGCCGTCAGCATGATGATCGGCAGCCGCTCGGTCTCGGGCCGCATCCTTAGCCGGCGACAGAGTTCGATCCCGGACACCGCCGGCACCATCCAGTCGAGCACCAGGAGGTCGGGGACGTTCTCCTGCAGGCGAATCTCCGCCTCGTCGCCGCGCGGGACCACCTCGACCTGGTAGCCTTCCGATTCCAGATTGTAGCGGAGGAGCACGCCGAGTGGCTCCTCATCCTCCACCACCATGATGCGTGGCGCGATCATCGACTGGTCACCTCTAAGGCAATTCCAGGAAAAGTGTGAAGCGGTTTTCCGTCCGGAATTGCATGGAAACAAGAGAGAGAGCGGTTTTCCGTAAAACGGTGAACCGCTCTGACGATCAAGCCGCCGGCGCCGACATCGCCGTTTCGTCCTGCTTCGGACGATTCGCGGGCAGCTGCGTACCGGTCAGCACATAGTAGGCATTCTCGGCGATGTTGGTCACATGGTCGCCGATGCGCTCGAGATTCTTGGCGCAGAACAACAGATGCGTGCAAGCCGTGATGTTGCGCGGATCCTCCATCATGTAGGTGAGAAGTTCGCGGAACACGGAGGTGTATTTGACGTCGATACGTTCGTCATCGGCGCGCAGCTTGGCAAGGGCCTCGGCATCGTGCGCCGCATACTCCTCGATCACGCCCTGCACCTGGATCAGCACCAGCTGCGCCATGGCGTCGATGGAATGCGACAGGTCGCGCGGCGTGGTGGACAGGCCGACCGTACCGACGCGCTTGGCGATGTTCTTGGCAAGGTCGCCAATGCGTTCGAGGTCGCCGGCCATGCGGATCGACCCGACGACATGCCGCAGATCGTCGGCCATCGGCTGGCGCTTGGCGATCAGCGTGATGGCGCGGTCGTCGAGTTCGCGCTGGCGCGCGTCCATGATGACGTCGTCGGAGACAACGCGCTGTGCCAGCGCGTTGTCGGAGTTCAGCAGCGCCTTGGTGGCGCCGCCGACCATCGAGCTGGCGAGATCGCCCATGTCGCTGATCAGCCTGCTGATCTGTCCGAGATCCTCGTCGAAAGAAGCGACTGTGTGTTCGGCCATGATCCTGGTCCTCGTATGCGTGAGATCAGCCGAAGCGGCCGGTGATATAGTCCTGCGTGCGCTTCTCGCGGGGCGATGTGAAGATCTTCTCCGTACGATCGAACTCGACCAGCTCGCCCAGATACATGAAAGCCGTCTGGCGCGACACGCGCGCCGCCTGCTGCATGTTGTGGGTGACGATGACGATCGTGTAGTCGGCTTGCAGCTCGTCGATCAATTCCTCGATCTTGGCGGTCGACAGCGGGTCGAGCGCCGATGCCGGCTCGTCGAGCAGGATGACCTCCGGCTTCACCGCCACGGTGCGGGCGATGCAAAGACGCTGCTGCTGGCCGCCCGAAAGGCTGAGGCCGCTGGCGTTGAGCTTGTCCTTGACCTCGGTCCACAGAGCCGCGCGCTTCAGCGCCTGCTCGACACGGCCGTCCATCTCGGCCTTGCTGATCTTCTCATAGAGCCTGACGCCGAACGCGATGTTTTCATAGATCGACATCGGAAACGGCGTCGGCTTCTGGAACACCATGCCGATCTTGGTGCGTAGCAGGTTGAGGTCCTGCGAGCGGTCGAGAATGTTCCGGCCGTCAAGCAGCACCTGACCCTCGGCGCTCTGCCTCGGGTAGAGCTCGTAGATGCGGTTGAAGACGCGCAGCAGCGTCGACTTCCCACAGCCCGAAGGGCCGATGAAGGCGGTGACACTGCGCTCGGGCAGCGACAGGCTGATGTCCTTCAGCGCCTTCGACTGGCCATAGTAGAAATTGAGGTTCTTGACCTCGATCTTGGCCTTTTCCACGGCAGCCTCGGCCACGTTCAACTCGGTGGACAACATCGGTTTCATCTGTCCTCTCTGCGTCCGGTAAGACTGCGGGCGAAGATGCTCAGCCCGAGAACCGTTAGGGTGATTATAAGTGCGCCGGTCCACGCCAGTTGCTGCCATTCCTCGTAAGGGCTGAGAGCGAACTGGAAGATGGTGACAGGCAGGCTGGCCATCGGCGCGTTGAGATTGCTTGACCAGAACTGGTTGTTGAGCGCGGTGAAGAGCAGCGGCGCCGTCTCGCCGGAGATGCGGGCGATGGCCAGCAATATGCCGGTGACGATGCCGGAAAGCGCGGCACGATAGGCGACAGAGCGGATGACCACCCAGCGCGGTGCGCCGATCGCGGCGCCGGCCTCGCGCAAGGCGTTCGGCACCAGGTTGAGCATGTCCTCTGTGGTGCGCACCACCACCGGGATGACCAGGATGGCCAGCGCGACGGCGCCGGCGATGGCGGAGAAGTGCCCCATCGGCCGCACCAGCAACTCATAGACGAACAGGCCGATAACGATCGACGGCGCCGACAGCAGGATGTCGTTGATGAAACGCACCACCGTGGTCAGCTTCGAGAAGCGTCCGTATTCGGCCATGTAAGTACCGGCCAGCACACCGATCGGCGTGCCGACGATGACGCCGATGACGGTCATCACGATGCTGCCATAGATGGCGTTGAGCAGGCCGCCGGCATCGCCGGGCGGTGGCGTCATCTCGGTGAAGACCGCCAGCGAAACGCCGCACAGGCCCTTGTAGACCAGGGCGCCGAGGATCAGCGCCAGCCAGGCAAGGCCGATGCCGGCGGCGACGACGCAGAGCGCCATCATCACGCCGTTCCTTCTCTTGCGTCTGTTGTGGAGTGCCAGGGACGTCGACATCGGTCAGGCTCCCGTGCGGGCGTCGATGCGCATCAGCATATAGCGTGCGATGGCAAGGATAATGAAGGTGATGACGAAGAGGATCAGGCCGAGCGCCACCAGTGAAGAGGTGTAGAGTTGGCCGTCGGCTTCGGTGAATTCGTTGGCGATCGTCGCGGAGATCGTCGTCGCCGGCGCGAACAGCGAGGCGCTGATACGATGCGCGTTGCCGATGACGAAGGTCACCGCCATGGTTTCGCCGAGCGCGCGGCCGAGGCCGAGCATAACGCCGCCCATAATGCCGACACGGGTGTAGGGAATGACCACGCGCCGCGTGACTTCCCAGGTTGTGCAGCCGATGCCGTAGGCCGATTCCTTCAGCACCGCCGGCACTGTGTCGAACACGTCCTTGGTGATCGAGGTGATGAACGGCAGCACCATGATGGCCAGGATCAGCGACGACGTCAGTAGGCCGATGCCATAGGGCGGGCCGGCGAACAGGCTGGAGAGCCCGGGCACGTTGTGAAAGATGTCGATGATGAAAGGCTGTATCGTCGTCTGCAGGAACGGTGCGAACACGAACAGGCCCCAGATGCCGTAGATGATCGAAGGGATGCCGGCCAGAAGCTCGACGGCGATGCCGATCGGGCGCCGCAGCGGCCGCGGGCAAAGTTCGGTAAGAAAGACGGCGATGCCGATGCCGATGGGAACGGCGATCAGAATTGCGATGGCTGACGTGACGATGGTGCCGTAGATCGGCGACAGGGCGCCGAAATTCTCGGTGACCGGGTTCCATGCCTCGGTCGTCAGGAAGGAAAAGCCGAACTTAGACAGGGCTTCCCATGAGCCGGCAAACAACGAGATGGCGACGCCGCTGAGGATGAGCAGGACGAGGACGGCAGAAGAGCGTGTAGCCTCCCGAAACACCATGTCCGTGAAGGCGAAGCGCCGCACTGTCGCATCCCTGGACCGCATGACGCTCGATAACGGCGTAGCTTCTGAAACGGTGGTCATCTAGCCCCTCGTATTCGAAAGAAATGGGAGGACGCCAAAGGCGTCCTCCCTTCGACAAAGAGAGTTACTTGGCGGCGTAGAGCGACTTGCCGTCGCTGCCGACGATGTCCTTGCTCCACATTTCCTCGACGCTCTTGACGACCTTGTCCGGCATCGGAACGTAGTCCAGTTCACCCGCCATCTTGTCGCCCTTCGCATAGGACCAGGCAAAGAACTTGAGGGCTTCGCTGGTCGCCGCGGCGTCATCGGGCTTCTTGTACAGCAGGATCCAGGTCGCGGACGTCATCGGCCAGGACTCAGCGCCCGGCTGATTGGCGAGAATGACGCCATAACCCGGCTGTGAGTTCCAGTCGGCATTGGCCGCCGCGGCCGAGAACGCCTTCGCGGTCGGCTCGATCTTCTTGCCGTCCTTGTTGATCATGTCGGTGTAAGTCAGCTTGTTCTGCTTGGCATATGCGTACTCGACATAGCCGATGGCGCCGCCGGTCTGCGACACGTTGTTGGCAACGCCTTCATTGCCCTTGGCGCCGATACCCACCGGCCACTCGAGCGCGCTGTTGACGCCAACCTTCGACTTCCAGTCGGCGTTCACGTCGGCGAGATAGTAGCTGAAGTTGAACGTGGTGCCCGAGCCGTCCGAACGGTGGACAACGGCAATCGCCTGGTCTGGCAGCTTGGCCTTGGGGTTGAGCTTCTTGATCGCCTCGTCGTTCCAGTTGGTGATCTTGCCGAGGAAGATATCGGCCAGCGTCGTGCCGTCGAGAACGAGTTCGCCCGGCTTGATGCCTTTGAGATTGACGACGGGCACGATGCCACCCATCACCATCGGGAACTGGGCGAGACCGGTGGAGTTGAGGTCTTCACCCTTCAGCGGCGCGTCGGAAGCGCCGAAGGTAACGGTCTTGGCCTTGATCTGCTTGACGCCGCCGCCGGAACCGATCGACTGGTAATTGAGGCCGATGCCGGTCTCTTTCTTGTAGGCGTCGGCCCACTTCGCGTAGATCGGGTAGGGGAAAGTGGCGCCAGCGCCGGAGATATCAGCCGCAAACGCTGCGGACATGGTGAAGGTGGACGCCGCAGCCATTGCAATCGCAACGGCCGCCGAGCGGATGAAATGTCTCATGTGGCCTGCTCCTGTTCGGAAGATGGTCTCTCGGCGCCCTTTTGCCGGCGCCCGCTGAGGCCAATAGCCTTCGATTATAACAGTCGCATGACAGTTTCGTGTCAACCGGGTAACGCGTCGCCGGCGCGGGGAAAGGCGGTAGCTTCGGATGGTTGCGGCCCGGTCCGGGTTTGCCCCGGGAATCAGTGGCTTGAGCCATTGCTGGCTCGAAGCCGGCGTTGGATTCGCCGGGCCGGCTCGGATGAAGAAAATCCGGACGGGAGCGCGTTGCTCGAGGCCAGAGCGTGTCGTGGCCGGGCCATCGCCGAAAACAGGTCCGTTGGGGTAGAGTGACGCTGTTTCTTGCCGGCGGTCGCTGCTCCCGCCCGTAACTGAGAAGAGCGGAATTCGATGTTGCCATTGTCCCGGCTAAGCACCGCCTTTGATATGGTGCGATCGCACCATAGTCTTTGCACGCAGGGGTAGCAGCAAATCCCGACTGATTCCCTCCGGCCCGCCTCTTCGGATTGCTGGAACCGGCCGACGCGGTGCTATCCCGCGTTGCGCTGGACCTGTTGGCCTGCGCTGATCCAGCGCTCGACTTTCTCCAGCAGGGCCCTCGGGCTGATCGGCTTGGGCAGATAATCGTCCATGCCCGCCTCCAGGCATCGTTCGCGATCGCCCTTGAGCGCGTGCGCGGTGACGCCCACGATCGGTACATGCGTGCCGGTTTCCTGTTCCAGCCGACGGATCGCGGCGGTTGCCTCCAGCCCGCTCATCTCCGGCATCGAGACGTCCATCAGGATCATGCACGGATTGAGCCTGCCGAAGGCGTCGAGCGCCTTGCGGCCGTTGCCGACAATTTCGAAACCATAGCAGGTCTCGCCGAGAATTTGAGTGAAGACCATCTGGTTCACCTCATTGTCCTCGGCCACGAGGATATCCAGCCGATGTCCGCCACCGCCGGTGACGGGAGGCCTTGGACGAACCGGCGGCGGCTGCAATTGCGCGCGTTGTTCGGACGGCGCCAGCGGCCGCCGCTGGGAAGCGCCGAGGCCCTCGCCTGCCGGCGGCTGGGCGTGGCCGTTCTTCGCATGGCGATGGCGCTGGATGGTCCCGACCAGCGTTTCCAGGAGCGCCGAGGAGCGCGCCGGCTTGATCAACTGGGCGTCTATGCCGAGATCGCGGTAGCTGGTGTTGGCGAGCGATTGGTCGACCGAGGTCAGCATGATGATCGGCGTGTCGGCGAGGCCTTCGGTGTTGCGCACGATGCGGGCCATTTCGGCGCCGCTCATCCCGGGCATCTGGTAGTCGAGCACGACACAATCGACGGGCACGCCATAGGCCGCCGCGGCGATCAGCACCTTCAGCCCTTTGGCGCCGCTTTCGGCCGCGCAGGAATCGAACGTCCATGACGTCATCTGCTCGGTCAGGATGGCCCGGTTGACGGCATTGTCGTCGACGATCAGCACGCGCGCGCCCGTGACGTCCACCGGCATGATGCGCCGCCCATGCTGTTGTTCGGCCCTGGGCAGCGTCACCGTGAACCAGAAAGTCGAGCCCTTGCCCTCGGCGCTCTCGACACCGATTGTGCCGCCCATCAGCTCGACCAGCCGCGAGGTGATGGCAAGGCCGAGCCCGGTGCCTTCGTGCCGCCTTGTCGAGGACGTGTCGACCTGGCTGAATTTTTCAAACACCTGCTTCAGCTTGTCCTCGGGGATACCGATGCCTGTGTCGGTGACGGAGATCGTCAACCGGGTTCCGGTCGGGATCCTCTCGCCGGTCACATCGACCAGCACATGGCCTTCGTCGGTGAATTTCACTGCATTGCCGAGCAGGTTGGTGACGATCTGCCTGATGCGGCCGACATCGCCGATGAACAGGCTTTCGAGCCCCGGCTCGATGCGCACGATGAGCTCGAGATCCTTTTCCTTGGCGCGTGTCGACACCAGCGTCGCCACGTCCTCGATCGCCTCGGCAAGGTTGAAGGGCGCCGGGTCCAGCACCAGCTGGCCGGCATCGATCTTGGAGAAATCCAGGATGTCGTTGATGATCGTCAGAAGCGCGTTGCCCGATTTGACGATGATGTCGGTGAACGTCTTCTGCTTCGCATCGAGATTGGATTTGGCAAGGAGTTCGGCCATGCCCAGCACACCGTTCATCGGCGTGCGGATCTCGTGGCTCATATTGGCGAGGAATTCCGACTTGGCGCGGTCGGCGAGGACGGCGCGCTGGCGCGCCTCGCTGAGTTCCGCCTCGCGCTGCTTGAGCTCGGTGATATCGGTGGTCGAACCGATCAGGTAGAGCGAACCGTCGGAGGCGATCATCGCGCCCTTGCGCGCGAACTGGTGCCTGACGCTGCCGTTGGCTAGCCGCACCGTCTCCTCGATCTCCTGGGTTTCGCCGGTGCGCAGCACGGCCAGATCGCCGGCCACGAAGGCTTCGCCATCCGGCCCGAAGATCTCGACATCGGTCTTGCCGATCGCTTCTTCCTTGCTGAAGCCGGTGAGATCACACCAGCCCTTGTTGACGTAGAACTGCCTGAGATCGGAGCGCTTGGCGTAGATCGACACCGGCACATTGTCGATCAGGCTGCGAAACACCTCGTTCTCGCGCATGCTCTCCTCCAGAGCCTGCTCGCGTGCCTTGACCTCGGTGATGTCGGTGCTGGAACCGACCAGATGCACCGATCCGTCGATGGCCACCAGGCGGCTCTTGCGCGTCATCAACTGCCGCACCGTGCCGTCGCGATGGGTGACGGGCTCCTCGACCTCGCGCACGCTGCCGGTCGCCACGACATCGGTGTCATCATGGCCGTAGCTTTCCGCCGCCTCGGCGCCGAACAGCTGATGGTCGGTCCGGCCAATGACGTCCTCCTTGGCCAGGCCTGTAATCGCGCACCAGGCCTTGTTGACGAATTCGATGCTGAGGTCCTGCGCCTTGATGAAGGCTGCCACCGGCAACTCGTCCATGACGTGCCGGAAGAGATCGATCTGTCGCATCGAATCGCGCAGGGCCGCCTCGCGGCTCTTGATGCCTGTGATGTCGACGCGCACGCCGATGAACGTGCCGTCATCAGCGCGCATGTCGTAGACCTGATGCCAGCTGCCGTCGGGATTGACGCGCTCGAACGACGCGCTGGGCAGGCGGCACCGCGCGAGGACCCCATCGACCCAACGCTGCGGATCGCTGTCGTAGAGTTTGTCGAGCTCCGGATCGCCGCTCTGCCGGAAATAGCCGGCGGAATTGCCGGATGCCAACGCTTCCCGGAAGGTGCGGCCGGGTTGCCATACCGTCTCCAGTTCCGGAACCGCATCCTTCATCTTGCGGTTGGCGAAGACGAAATTGTCATCGCGATCGTAGATGATCACGCCGGCCGGTAGCGATTCGAGCACGCTGGCCAAATGCTTGCGCGCATCCTGCGCCTCGATCTCACGCCGCTTCATCTCCGAGATGTCGAAGAGAAAACCGGCGACATAATCGCGGCCGCTTGCCATGCGGACGCGGTTTTTCCGGACGATGCGCGAGCGGGCAACACCTTCGTCCTCGAAATTTTCCTCGACTTCGTAGATTTGTCCGGTCGACAGGACTTCCCGTTCGCTGTGTTCAAAGAGCGCAGCCTCGGCCGGGCTCAGGAAATCGTTGCCAGGCTTGCCAAGCATGGCTTGCGGTGTCTGGCCGAACAGCGCCGCGAACGCCTCGTTGACGAAGACGAACCTCAGATGATCGTCCTTGACGAAAATCGGATTCTCTACCGCATTGATCACCGCCTCCGCCAGCCTCGCCTTTTCCAGCGCGTCGGCGAGCTCGGTTTCACGACTCTTCATGTCGGTGGCGTCGACATAGGAAATGAGCCGCTTGCCGCCGGCCAGCGGTGCCAGCGATGCGACCAGCGTGCGCCCGTCATTGTGGGGCAATCGTCTGGAACCGGCGACGCCGGCCCTGATTTCGGCTTCGCGCTCGGCGGTGTGGCGTTGCCAGGCAATTTCATCGGCGCCGTAGGGATCGATGCCGCGGCTGGCCTCCATCAGATCGCGGAAGGCCGAGCCGATGCCGGCGCGAGTGGGATCGATCTTCCAGAAATCATAGAAGGCGCGATTGATCACCTCGGCACGCATGTCGGCATCGAGGACGACCACGCCGATCGGCATTGAATCGACCATCGCGCGAAGGTTGGCGAGGCTTTCCGAAGAAAATCGTTCGCCCTGCTTGTGCTCACTGTCTCCGAAGGCGCTGGCCAGCGCGGTGACATTGCGGCCTA
This sequence comes from Mesorhizobium sp. B2-4-17, assembly GCF_006441275.1. NCBI lineage: Bacteria > Pseudomonadati > Pseudomonadota > Alphaproteobacteria > Hyphomicrobiales > Phyllobacteriaceae > Mesorhizobium > Mesorhizobium sp. B2-4-17. Next base: position 96,127 of record NZ_VFUX01000020.1, read on the forward strand.
TGCCGCGATAGCCGGCAAATTTTCCTTCACCGTCGAACCGTGGAAAGCCCGAGGTCAGCACCCAGCGGCAGTCGTCGCGGCCTCCCTTCAGTTCGTAGATGAAATCGCGGAATGGCCGGTGCGCCTGCAGATCTTCCAGATGCGCTGTCGCGCTGCGCTTGCCCTTCAGGACCTGGTTGAGGAAATCGAAGCGGAACCGGCCAAGCACATTGGCTGGATCGATACCGGTGGCAGCCTGGTAGTTTGGCGAAAGCCAGGAAAAGCGCAGCTCGTCGTCGGTTTCCCAGACCCAGTCCGAGCCCAGCTCGACAAGTTGGCGGAGCGCGTCGGCGCAATCCAGATCGGGCGTGCACGATGACCTGTCGCCGCCATCCGCTGTTGCCTTGCCTGCCCCGCCCTTGCCGCGCCCGCCGATCGCTTCGTCCGCTTCCGCCATGCTGTCCCCACCCCGAAAAACAAGGTCGAACCCTCCCTCCGCGGTTCGTCGGCGGAATGTGCCCGACAAGCATTAACGATCCGCTAACCTTAACGGAGCAACCGAGCGGTTCCTGCTGCGTTATTCCGTCCGGTTGTCTGGTGGACCAAGGCCGCGTTATAAGCCCGCAGGGGTGTTGCTAATGTATGGACGGATAGGGCCTTTTTTGCTGGGCGTGACGCTGCTTTTCGGCAGTGGCTGCTCGCGAAGCTATGACGGCACGGTCATCATCCCGCGACCCCTCGACGCCAGGCGTTTCTGGGATCGGCCGCCGCCCAATGTCGACTACCAACCGCAGGTCAACAATGGCGCCATTCCGGTGCCGCCGCAGCAGCCTGGGCAGTTTTCCGAACGCAAGGTCGTGAAGCCGGCCATGCAGAGACGGCGCCAGACGAGGCTTTCGCCGCCGTCTCCGCCATCCTCCGAGCCGGAAAGGCAACTGGCCTGCAGGAATGTGAGCGCGCCAGGCGAAAGGGTTCGCATGGTCTGCGACTAGGGCAATCCTCGCAAAGCTGCAAAGCGGCTTCCCGCTCGGAATTGCTCGAGACCAAAATTACTTTGAAACCAGGAGATGGAGCCGTTCTTCGTTTCCGCGAAACAATGAACTGCCCCCGCAATTCGCCAGAGCCTTGTGGCAAACAGCGCACCTATAGCGATGCCGCGCCCTTCTTCGGCTCCTTTGCCCCTAGTTTGTCGAGCGCAAGCCGAACCTGGCGCAAATCGTCCTGCCAGCCATCATCTTCGCCCATCGGGCTTTCCGACGCGGCTCGCTGCAGGCCGCGTGCCTCGGATTCGATCTTGCGCAGTTCAGCGATCTTCTCATCCTTGGTCAGTGAGCCGTCCTCGACGATCTCCAGAACCCTCATTTCCCTGAACGTGGCCATGGCGTCTCTCCCGGCTGGTGTCGATCACAACGCCGCAAGCACGCGGCTGTTCCAGGCAGATCACGGTTCTATCGGGCAAGCGGCAGGCTCCTCGCTACCCGGGAAGTGGCCGGGCCGTACCACGCGCACCCGGCCGCTTGCCGGCCTCGATCGACTGCCGCTGGGCGATACCCGGAGTATAGGGCGCTGCACCTTTCGTCCAGTTACTGGCAGGGTCCGCGCAAGCGTTGAAGAAGCCGGCAGTGGCAGTTCGCGCCGTGCATTTGCGCTGTTTACCGGGCGAACGATCAATCCGTCGTTACCGGGGCCTGCTCCTGAAACCTTGCCCGGGTTGCGGCGTTGAAGGGGCAAAGGAGAACGCGGATGTCGATCCACTTCACGGTATCGGAACTGACGAGGAACCTTTTTCATTCCCTGGGGCTGGATCACGAGCGCGCGCCAAGGCCGCTCACTCCCGAGCAAAACCTGTTGCTGGAGTGCTATCTGGCCGGGCAAATTCCGGAATCGGCGTGGAGCGACTATGTCTTCGAGACACCGGACCTGGCACGGCATGCCAAGGTACGGCGCCTGAGCCTTTGACCGGGGGCTCGCCCGAAAAGCCACCCCGGCAGAGCTGGAAGCCGTTGTCGGACCGTTGATATATATGTGAGCTTTCCCGGCCCCATCTGCGTCAGGACAACCCGGAAAACTCTGCAAGAACGGCTATTTCTTCGGCGAGACGAATTGCAGCGTGAAGACGTTGCCGCCTATGCCTTGAGCCAGCGTCGGCGAAAAGCTCAGCGGCGTGCAATTCTTGACCGCCGCAACCGCCGCGTCGATGAACGACTTCCGCGCCTTGTCGTCGCCGGCCACCTTGGCGGCGGTCGGACGCGGCGCACCGATCAGCGTGCCGTCGCGCTTGAAACTGAAGCTCAGGGTTACGGTCGAATCCCCGGCATCGGGCGGCGGCGTCCAGCACGCCTGAATCGCTGCCCCGACATCATCCATAGTGTTGAGCGTTGCGGCATGCGACGGGAGGAGTGTGCCAACCAGCATTCCGCCGGCGATGATCAGCGTCGCAGCCATGCTTTTCATTGCAAGCCCTCATCTCGCTCCCAGGCCGACATTCTTTGCCCGACCCGTTGAAAGGGATGTTAGAGCCAACGCCGGCAATGACAATATCCCGGCGCAAAAAGTTGATGCTCTGGCGTTGCCTGATCGCTGTCCCGTGATGTTCCAGCATGGGGCCGAAAAGCAAAAGGCCGGCAATGAGCCGACCTTTCCTTTCACCGATATTGCGCCAGTACATCCGTGGTCGCGCGGTGAATTCCTGACAGTAGACAGGGTCTTGGTTAACGAACCCTTAACCTCAGGCCGTCGCCTGCGACCTCACATGGGCGATATAGCCACGCACGTCGCCGGCCGGCTCGGCATAGGCCTTGCCGAGCTTCTTCTCGATCGTCGCCATGTACTCTTTCGCCCATTTGGGCAGCGGATAGTCGATGACAGCCAGGAATTCGAGCGTCGCCGCCAGCCGGATGTCGGCGATCGACGGATGCTTGCCGCCGATGAACGGCTTGCCGTTCCTGAAGAAGCTGTGGAAGATCTCCAGCGGCTCGGCGATCGCGGCCATGGCGGCCTTCTGCGCTTCGGACTTCTTGTCCGGGTGGGCGTCGCTGTGGCCGACCTCGCCGGCATATTGCGGGAAGCCGAGCAACGGATAGGTGGCGCGCGCCACATACGGGTAGAGCGTACCGACCAGATAGAACATGGCGCTGTCGACCATGGCCCGCTTGGCCGGCGCCTTGGGGTAGAATTTCTCCAGCCCGTGCTTGTTTGCGAGATACTGCATGATGGCGCAGCTTTCCCACAACACACCTCTGGGAAGGCCCTTGTCTTCGATCATCGGCGTCAAATGCGACGGGTTTCGCGCGGTGAATTCGGGCGAGCGCGTATGGCCCCAGGCATCGGTTTCGGCGGCATCCAGCCCGGCCGCGCGCGCGAACACCCGTACAGTCATGTTGTTGACGCTGGGCTTCAGCATGCTGAGCTTCACGGCAGGTTTCTTCGCCGATTTCGCCTTGCCCTTCGCAACGGGCCTGGCAGTGGCCTTGGCCGCCGGCCTTGCCACTGTTTTTGCCGCCGGCTTTACGGCTGATTTCACCGCCGGCTTGGCCACTGATTTCGCCGCGGATTTCTTCGGACTCTTCGTCGCTGTCTTCGCCATTTGCTCCTCCCTCTGATCCGTTCAGTATGGATTCTTCGGTGTCCGGTCGTTCGACAAGGTTGCGCGGGAACGCTCGACGAGCGCCTGAATCGCGTCGGCGAGATGCACTTCCGTGATATTGTAGTCGCCGCGCGCCAAACGCAGCCTGTGCGCTTCCATCAGCACGTCGGCATAGGTAAAGCCCACCGGCGGCTCGAAACGGTAGGAGGCGAGCTCGATCAGCAGCCCGAGCGGATCCTCGAAATAGATCGAATCCATGAAGCCGCGATCCTTGACGCCGCTGTGCTTGATGTCGCGCTCGTCGAGCCGGGCGACCGCTTGCAGGAAGGTGACGCGCGACACCGCAAACGCGATGTGATGGACGCAGCCCGGATCGGTCGGCGTGCGCCGCTTCTGCGGCGTACGGCTCTCATCGGTGAAGACGGTGATCAGCCGGCCGTCGCCCGGATCGAAATAGAGATGGCTCTCGCTGGCCTTGTCGAGGTTGGGCTGTTCGAAAATGAACGGCATGCCAAGCACGCCTTCCCAGAAATCGATTGAGGTCTGGCGCCCGGCGCCGACCAGCGTGATGTGATGGACGCCCTGCGATTGCAGTTTCTGCATTGGCCTCTCCCAGCGGCACCAGCCGCCCGTGCGGACCTGCCCGGCATCCGGCGTTCTGCGCGCCGCCTGAGCCCGGCTTCAAGATCCATGTCGTGATGCTAATGCAATCAGCCCTGCGGCGCCAGCAGCAACGATTCCTAGCGATGCGCGGCGGTGCAAGGAGGCTTGGCGTTCAAGGTCGAGGGCTTTTCCAGATGATGCAGGGCACAATCGCAACGCGAAACCGCCCGTTCTGACCGAAGCCAGGCTATACCACAGCCCTAAGCTCCGTTTCCGCCAGTATCCCCACGCCGCCACACTCGGTGCAGGCGAGGGTCTTCCCGGGGCAACCGGTCTGATGCGTCCCTTGCGGACAGCAATGTCCTTTTGACGTACACCATCTTGAGCAATCGAAAACCTTGCCGCAGCCGTGGCAGCGCGGGCAAATTATCTTCACCGAGGCCATTCCAACTCTACCCCAACCCAAATCCGCGCTGCCGCGGATGCAACCCCGCGCCGCAACTAGCAGAAATCGCTATGCTTTCAAGCGTCGCGGCCTGACTTAAATTGGGTGTATTCGGTCAATTGGCGACACCGGGTTGGTGGGTGACGAATCCGTTCGACGATCAGCCGGCTCGCAGCACCGAGGGTGGTGGGGCGCAAGCTTTTAACCGCTATTTTGACGGTTTTCCGTTGATCAGAGCTAAGTGCTTGATATGTCGTGGTACGCCCAAGGGGAATCGAACCCCTGTTCCCGCCGTGAGAGGGCGGGTTTTTCGAGGCTTTCAAGTTCGGCAAAGTGCGCTGAAGTCCTTGATTTGCGGGCTTTTCGTTCATCTACGTTCACCGCTGTACAAGGAAAGATATTCGACGTATATTCGACGTGCTTTCAAAACACCAAGGCGGAAACACGATGGCCAAGACGCTCAAGGAAGCCCCGATCACAACCGCAAGCGCGCGCTCGAAACTGCCGGCAGGAGAATACGCCCGCCGTCTCGATGCTGATGCCGCGATCTGGTACCGGCATGGCAAGCGCGGTGGTGTCTGGTTCGCTCGCTGGCGGAATCACTGGGCAGGTGCGAATTACCTTCAGGCGCCAGTCGGCCCAGCCAACGATGTCAACGACAAGCCTACGGATGGCTTGCTGACTTTCGCCCAGGCTGAGATGCAGGCCCGCCAGATCGTTGCCAAGGCCCGGCAGGAAGCGAAAGCCGCTGCCGCCGGGCCTGTGCTGACAGTTCGGCTTGCCGTCGAAACCTACGTTGGCGAACGCGACGCCCGAGATAGCCGCAGGAAGGGCCGCACGGTGCGCTCCGATGCCGGGCAGCGGCTTCGGAGGTATGTGCTCGGCCGGGACAAGCGTGGCAAGCAGGAAGCAGTGCGGGCGTCCAAGCTTGCCGGTGTCGGTCTACATGCCCTGAAAGAGAGCGACCTCTTGGAATGGCGCAAGGAGCTGCCAGAGGGATTGAAGGGTACGACGGAGCAGAGGCTCATCAACGACCTCAAAGCCGCTCTGAACGGCGCCTATGCCGCGCACCGGGAGCGGCTGGACCCGACGTTGCCCGCGATCATCAAACATGGTCTCAAGGCCGAGAAGATGGACACCGACGAGGCGGCGCCTCTGGCCCGCGACAATCAGATCCTTTCCGCCGCTCAAGTCGGCAAGCTCCTCGCCGCCGCGCGCGAGATTGACAGGGAAGGGAATTGGGATGGCGACTTGTTCCGGCTCGTTGTGGTGCTGGCCGCTACCGGGGCGCGGTTCTCACAGGCCACCCGCATGAAGGTTGGCGACGTGCAGCGGGCACAGGCGCGCCTCATGGTGCCAAGTTCCCGCAAGGGCCGCGGCGGCAAGATTGCCAGTGTGCCGGTGCCGGTCGGTAAGGACGTGCTGGACGCTCTGCTGCCGGTGACGACTGGCCGGGGCAACGATGAAACCCTTTTGGAGCGGTGGCGGAGCAAACAGGTTGCCGGCTCGATAGGATGGGAACGCGCGGGCCGGGGCGCTTGGCAGTTCGCCAGCGAATTGAAGCGGCCATGGCAGGAAATCCGGCAGCGGGCCGGGATGCCGGCGGTGATCCCGTACGGATTGCGGCATAGCTCGATCGTGCGCGGGATCCGGGCAAACCTTCCGATAAGGCTGGTGGCGGCGCTGCACGATACCTCGGTGCCGATGATTGAGCGTCATTATGCCCGCTGGATTGTCGATGGGCTCGAAGACCTCGCGGCCGCCGCCGTCGTGCCGCTCTTACCGCCGGAAGGCAGCAACGTCGTTCAGATTAGGGGCACCTAATGCCACGCGGCGGAGCCAGAAAAGGGGCAGGACGTAAGCCCGTTCTGACTATCATGGAGCGCTGGAATGTCGGTGCAAAATGCGAAGCACATTGGCGGGATGAGATAGAAGCCCGCCTCAGCGCAAAGACGCACAAGGTTTATGAGGACATTGACGAGGAATGGGCGCGTATCCAAGCAGTGCCCGTCCGTCGAAGAAAGGCGTGGCTTCGTTCAGAAGAAGCGGAGCAGGCGTTTGCTGATGTTGAGATCGCTCGACGCGAGCGGCTGGGTTTGTCGGACGATGAAGTGATACCGGACGTCGCCCGTATCACCGTGTCTCGCCCGAAAAAGTTGCGCGCTCAAGTTATCGCTCAGGTCTCTTCTGCTTCTAATGTTTCACCTCGGCTGACGGAGGCGTGCTGGAAAGAGTTTCGCCAGCTTGCGAAGCGGCTCCGATCTGATGTTTGAATTCTGCCCATAATTCAGAACGGCAAAATGGGCCGTTCTATTGTTCGCTCCGTGAACGACAACACACTCACACGGAGCCTAACATGACCGATAAAATTGGCTACTCACCAGAGGAAGCAGCGGCCGCAGCTGGCCTTGGCAGAACGCTGATCTTTCACGCAATGCGCGATGGCAAGTTGAAGGCGCGCAAATTGGGCCGCCGAACCGTCATCACGGCAGACGACCTGAAAACATTTCTCGACAACCTGCCTGTTCGCGGAGTGGCGGCATGATCCGGTGGACATGTTCTTTCGTCGCCATTCTCATCATCGCCGCAGATATCGCGGGGGTGCTGCCATGAGCTTCCAGCCCTCACCCGAAATGCTCGATGCCGTTGCCGAATGGCGCCAGCGCCGACCAGACGACCGAGTGAAGTGCGCCCTTGTTCCGCTCCTGCGGGAAAGGTTCGCTATCGGCGCGGTCGAAGCGGTCGAGGTAATCCGCCAGTCTCATGCAGGAGGCGCCAATGCGAACGTCTCTTGAAATGCGAAAGCCCGCCGGCCAGGGCGAGCTTCGCGAATTCGAAATTCAAAACAGCAGCAGAGATTTCGACAATAGCGAAACGCTTCATCTCAGGCAAGCAGCGAGGATCATCAACCGCTTCAACATGTCGGTTCCCTTGGCCCTTGCAACGGCCCGGCTGGCCTACGGAGGCGCGGCATGACAATTCGCCCCAACCTCCCAAGCATCGAAGACATGTACATCGATGCGGCCGTCCGGCATCTAACCTTGGCCCGCAACCATCTTCAATGCGCCGTGGCCGGCTTTGACGATGCTGGCTATGAGCATGACCCTACCGCGCGGTCTTACAGCTATGTCGCCGGCATCGTCGCCGAGTTCAATGGCAGACCGTGGCGGCCGGCGCCACCATCTACGCCTTCTCATATTGAGCTCGCGGCCAAAGAGTACCGTCACCAGGCGAAGAGGGGCTATTGATGGACAACAGCATCCATCTCCTCTCCTACGAGGATATGTGCGCCATGCCCGAACCCGAATGGCTGGTGGAGGGGCTCATCCAAAAGCGCTCAACCGCCGTCATGTTCGGCAAGAGCAACGCGTTCAAATCCTTCCTCGCCATCGACATAGGCTTGAGCGTCGACACCGGACAGGATTGGCACGGCAACGCTGTCAGCCATGGCTGCGTCCTTTTCGTCGCCACCGAGGGCTCAAACGGCGTCGGACGGCTCCGTATTCCCGGCTGGTACGATCACCACCGGATAGACGAGGGCGATCGCCGCGCCTTCCTCTATCCTAAAGAGATCCGGCTGGACGTGTCTGACGACATCACGGCCCTGATCGCCGCCATGAACATTCGAGGAAACTTCGCTCTCGTCGTCGTCGATATCTTCGGTGGATCAATGGCCGGTTCCGAGATCGAAGACAAGACCGCCAGAGCATGGGTGCACGGCGTACAGCGAATCCTACGGGAAACCGGCGCCTCCATTCTCACGGTTGCTCATACCGGCTGGCAAGACGATAGCCGCGCCCGCATGCATACCCATTTCTGGGGCAGCTTCGATACCCGCCTCAAGGTCGAGGGTGACAAGGAAGCCATGACGGCAACTCTCACCGTCGAACGCCACAAAGATGCCGACAGCAACGGCTCCTGGGGCTTCAGGATGGCACAGACCCACGGAACACTCGTCCCCGAGATGGATACCAGCGTGAAATCCACCGCGGCTAAGAAAACATCGCTGTCGGCCAAAAACCGCGCTGCACTCAACGCCCTTGATGACGCGCTCACCTCAAGCGGTGTTCGCAAGCTCGGCTCTGACTGGCCGCCTTGCAACGTCGTGGCAATCGATGAGTGGCGCAGGCGCTTCTATCTGCATTCGGCCGACGATAGCCCGGAAGCCAAGCGCAAGGCATTCCAGCGTGCAAGAGATGCCCTGAGAGAAACAGGCCACGTCCAGTTCTATGACGATCATGCTTGGCTTTGCCATGGATAGGCCGGGACCGGGACATCGGGACATACCTAAAGGTATATGTCCCGTCCTGTCCCGCTTTACCGTCCACCGGGACGCACCGGGACATGTCACGTTTTGTCCCGCCTGGCATGGTTGAATCGGGTGTGAATAGGCACGGACAACCACCTTCGCGACGACGTTTTCTCAGCCCTCTTCAGGTGCGCTCGTCTCCTCTGCCCCGATAGCTCACAGGTAGCGACCCTACGCACGAATCCGCCTTACAAAGGCGGAAACAGGACGCTGGCGAACGCCAGAGAACCGAGCAGATACAGTGACTTGAGGCTCTATTACGTGGTATGGTCGAACAAGCATCGAATAAGCGTATCTCTAGGAGCCGGAAAGTTGCAGGCAAACAGCGCCACGATCACCAAGCTTTCACCGACTGCCCGCAGCCGCGTGACGAACGGTAGCGGCATGTTCGCTGAAGGCGGCGACGAGCGAGGCCCTTGGGCACGTCGATTCCGCGACCTGGTAGCCGAGCACACTGCCGACGCTGGCGGGGCTGTCTCGCTCTCGGAAGCTCAGCGCAGCATCATCCGCCGCGCGTCAACGTTGGAAGTCCAGCTAGAGCAGCTGGAGGCGCGGTTTTCCGAAGGCCCAGCCGAAGTCGCCACGCTCAACATGTATTCGACCCTGAGCAACACGCTCCGGCGCCTGCTTATCGACATAGGCCTTGAGCGCCGCTCCCGGGACATCACGCCGTCCATCTACGATATCGCGCGGGAGAAGCGGGCTTGAAGCCAATCGTCTCGATCCGCGAAGCCCTCAACGATGATCGCCTGCTCGGGACGCTCCTGGCCGGCAAGTCCTGGGCCTCGTGGAAGGCCATTCTGATCGCCGCCATGGGCGAGAAACTCACTGACGAGGAAATGGCGCTGTACGAGGCCCGCACTGGCCGCAGCGAGACCCCTACCGAGATGGTCGAGGAGCTTGACCTGATCGCTGGCCGCCGATCGGGAAAAACGACCGCAGTAGGCACGCTTTCGGTCTATCTCGCGGCCCTTTGCGACTGGTCGGACGTGCTCAATCGTGGCGATCGAGGCGTCTTGCCCTTCCTGGCCCAGAGCCAACGGACAGCGAAAATCGCCTTCCGGCATGCGAACGCGGCTTTCAGCGATATCAAGGCTCTCAAGCACCTGGTGTCGACGGTCACGGCAGACACGATTGTCCTCAACAATGGCGTGGATCTCGAAATCAGGCCAGCAAACTTCCGAAGCATTCGCGGCATTACGGCAATCGCGGCGGTTTGTGACGAGATCGCCTATTGGTACGCGGACGAGACCAGTTCCAACCCTGACAGGGAAATCCTCGCGGCTCTGAGGCCGTCGCTGATCACCACGCGCGGCCCCCTCATCATGTGTTCGTCGGTCTACGGCAAGAAAGGCGAGCTTTGGGAGAGCTACAGGCGCCATTACGGCCCGGACGGTGATCCCCTGGCGCTGGTCGCTTTCGGCTCCTCCAGGGAGTTCAACGAGACGCTTCCGCAGAAGATCATCGACAAGGCGGTTGAGCGCGACCCCGACGCGGCCAAGTCGGAATATCTGTCGATCTGGCGCGATGATATCGCTTCCTTCGTGCCTTATGAGCGGGTGAAGGCCTGTGTCGAAGCCGGCATGGTCGAGAGGCCATTTGACTACAAACACCGCTATGTCGCCTTTGCCGACCCTGGTGGCGGCGTGTCCGATAGCTACACCATCGCCATTGGCCACAAGGAAGGCCACAGGGCGATTGTCGACGCGATGCGGGAGTTCCGCGCCCCCTTCGACCCGGAAGACATCACGCGGGCTGTTTGCAAGCTTCTGGGGCAATATCGGCTGACCAGCGTGTTTGGCGACAAATACGCGGCTGAGTGGGTCACCAGTGCCTACAATCGCCACGGCGTTTCCTACCTCCATTCCGAAATGAACCGCTCGGAACTCTATCTCGCGGCTTTGCCGATGTTGATGGCGGGTGAAGCGGTCCTTCTCGACAGTGACAGGCTGGTGCAGCAGTTCACCGGCCTTGAGCGGCGCACGGGGAGTTCCGGGAAGGATATTGTTGATCACGTCCGCAACGGGCGGGATGACTTGGCCAACGCGGTCGCAGGGGTCCTGGCAATGGCCGAGCAGGCCGGCCCAAGCCGTGAAGAGAGGCAGAATCTGGAACGTCTGGCAGAAAAGCGCAGCAAGGCCTTGAGCAGGAGCATTGTTTAGATGGGCGACTGGGATCGTGACAATGGTGGCAAGATCATCAGCCCCGCTGAACTTTTCGGCACGCCTACTCCGCCGGCGGGCGCGAAGCCGACATTCAAAGATGTGTCTGGGGTCCCGCTGGCGATCCAGCGAGTGCAGGAAGAGCGTCTGAAGGAACACGCCAAGGCTGCTTTCCCAGACGGTCGCACGACGGTGAGATTTCGCCGCCTGACCGCGCAAGAGCAGTCCGACCGGGATATTGCCGAATGGAAAGCCGCCAAAGCGCGGTCAATCGTATGAGCGTCCTTGAAAGGAGCGAAAAATGAGCAAGAGCTTGAGCATCTCCGAGGCTGTGGCACTCGTCGCCAATCCGGCTGGCGCCGCCGGTTTCCAGACCGAAAGCGTGGATGACACCAGTTCCAATGTCGTCGCCCTAGACACGTCGAAAAGGGGCGGACTTTCCATCGCCCAGGGCGCGGCATTGCTGGCCGAAAGCGAGACCAAGCGGGGCGGCGGCGGTCAGGTCAACAGGGCGAAATTTCGGGATCCTGGTGGCCGGCTTTCGATCGCCCAAGGCGCTCAGCTTCTCGCTGGTGCGACGCCGAAATACGACAGAAGGCCGCTCACCAAGGCTCAGGGCGTCGATATGCTGCTGGGTCGGCGTGCCGGCGCCGAAAAGGGAGCGCTGACGAAACGTGAAGGCGTAGAACTCCTCACGAGAAGCGGCCGGCCCGACGTGCAGGAAGTGCGGCAGCCCACTGCGACGTCGGATTACGTCATCGCATCGCAAAATGCCTCGATAGCGCTCGCGAATGCCGATGCCGATCTGCAGAACCTCGAGCGCGAAATGTGGGCATTCGTCAACAGCGCGGCGGCGGCCTTCCCTGATGTCGTCGCGCGCGGCGACAACGCGGTCATCCATTTAAACGTGCCTCGCTTTGGCCAGTGGCTGGTGGTCGAGGAGCGTTTTAACCGCTTCAAGGAAATCGCGCCGGCGTTCTTTGCCCAGCGCAATCAGGCGTGGAACAACGCCATTTGGGTCGAAAACAATGAATTCCTGGCCCAGAACCCTGATTTCGAAGCCAGTGATGCTGATGCCATGGCCGCTGTTCTGCTGCTTGCAGTAGGCCCGGAAGAAGCCAACGCGCTCGTCACCACTCCGATGATGGTCTCTGCTTCAGATCCACGAGTTTTCGAAGTCCTGAAGATTGCCGCCGGCAGCGATGATCCAGAGAGCATCATTGAGACGCTGCGCGGGGCAGGTTTCACCGACGCCGACATTGCGGCGATCGGTAGTGGAGCGGCTCGCTGTCACGTCCTCGATCACAGGGTTAAATCCCTGGTCCTGCGCGCCTCCCGAAACATCGACTTTTCAGAGGATGAAGACTGAGGGCGACCGATGGACCGTTCAAACAAACTTCGCGCATTGAGCCAGGACCCCGGCGCCACGGAAGGTGAGCGCCGGGCGGCGGCGGAAGCATTGGAACGCCACGAACGGGCCAACCCGCCGCCGCCGCCTCCTGAAAAGCACACCAGGGAGTGGTTCGCGCGGGTTCGCGCGTTTCGTCTTCATGTTGACAGTCTTCATTGGCGCATTGCCGCTCTTATGCCTCTCGGACACCCTCCTTTGACCTGGCCAGAGTACAGGGTCTTGAAAAACATGGCTCAGAACGGCGCCGATCCTTTCGATGGCCGAGATGTGCAATTCATCGAAATGGCGGAGCGAAAACTTGCGGCCAGCGAAGCCCGCATGACAGGCAATTCGACGCCTGGCGACGGGATTATTATGCTGTCCTACGAACCCGCAATCACGGTTGATCTCAAATGAATGTGCTTTTCCCTGATCAGCAGAAAGACCTAGGCGCCCTGATGAACCTCGATGTTTTCGAGGCTGAAAGGATCTGGCGCCAAGATGCTCATGCCATGGCGAAGACCTATTTCGCCGGAATGGATTGCAGTCCTCAAACTCCACAGGAGATTGCGGAAATCGGGCCTGTGTTGATCGCACTGTGTGCCGAGATGGCTTCACCTCCGGTAGCGCTTCAAAGGGTCCTACGATTGCAACTGGCAAGCCGCGCTGCCTTCTATGAACGTCTGCGCGTTTTAGTTGCTGAATCGACTGCCGGTGCCGCGTGATGATGCATGTTCAGATGCAAAAGGCATGGCCGAGGCCGATCAGTGTAAGCATCGCCGCCAGTCGCGCTGGAACGGTCCCGGAGACCATTGTGCGCTGGTGCAAGCGGGAAGGCATCGGCAAGCAACTGCGGCCGAAAGCGCCGTGGCGCGTCGATCCTGTCGGCCTCGCTATTGTTATTGCCGGGGACCATGTGGCTTTGGAAGCCTATCAGGCCGGCGAGTTGAACAGCCTCGCGATCGTGCGATACGCCGACACTGCGCGCCAGGCCGAAATCCGGCGATAAACCGAGCCTCACATTGTCCGTAAATGTCTGACTTTGTTTCGTTATATGTGGCCCGCTGCGTTGAGGCACAGCCGCACGAAACCTAAAATTCCCCTCATGTTCATCAAAGGGGAAAGTCATGCGCTCTTCGAAGGGAATGCCCGAACGCATTCGGGTGCGCGTCTTCAGCGACGAGAAAGCAGCGATGCTTGAAGCTGCTGCCAAGCGCGGGCTGAACCTCTCCGACTTCATCCGGCAGATTGCCGTCGAGGCTATGAGGGCTGCGGCGTGAGCTCGGTGTACGACTGGTCGACGACTGCATCGGTCAACGGCAACGCTGACGCGGCCATCAACATGGCCGAGGGTATGCCGCCATCGGCTCTCAACGATGGCGTTCGGCAGGTCATGGGCCGCGTGGCGGAATACCTTGCTGACAATGGCGGCGCGCTCGTGGCCGGCGGCACGGCGAACGCGATCACTGTCACGGCCAATTCGGCCTTCACGGCCTATGCGGACGGCCTGCCACTGGCTCTGCGCATTGCCTCGGCCAACACCGCCGCGACGACGATCAACGCGAATGGCCTTGGAGCAAAATCCGTCCGCAAGATGGTGGGAGCCGGCGAAGTCGCCCTTTCCGGGGCCGAGCTTCAGCCGAATGGCATCTTCCTGTTCAGGTATTCCACCGCATTGAACTCGGCGGCCGGGGGCTGGCTGCTCCTCAACCCAGCGGTCGACGTTCCCAACATGGTGACGCTCACGGGATCACAGACGCTCACCAACAAGTCGCTGACCAGCCCGGCGATGACAGGCACGCCGACCACTCCTACCGCGACGGCGGGCACCAACACGACACAGGTGGCATCCACTGCCTTCGTCACGGCAGGGATTGCGGCCCTGTCCACTGTCTATCAAGGCATCTCGACAGTTTTGACCGCGCTTGCAGGCATCGGCACCGCCGTTTCTGGTGACATCATCTATGCCAGCGGTGCAGGCACTTGGGCGCGGAAGGCGAAAGGCACCGACGGGCAGTTCTTGCAATTGGCAAGCGGTCTGCCGGTGTGGGCGGCCAACAATCTGCACATCGGCGAGGGCCAGACCTGGCAGGATGTCACCGGAAGCCGCGCACTCAGCACGGCCTACCAGAACTCGACCAGCCGCCCGATCATGATAGCCGTTACCGGAGACAGGTGCCGGTTCCAGGTTTCCGCCGACAACTCTACCTACGTCGGGGATTTTCGGACCGTCGGAGACAGCTCCTATAGCACCGCTTCGGCGATTATCCCCGTCGGCTGGTACTATAAGCTGATCTCCGCAGTCGCCTTGGGCAACTGGACCGAGCTGCGCTAGCCCGATGGTTGATCTCGTCAACATCCCGGCGACGCCTGACAATCCTTGGAAAAGGAAAAGCCCATGGACCGCAACGTATCGACCGGCAACGGCGTGAAGATTCGGAGGAAGCAGTAGATGGCGATCTTCGAACTGCAAGGCCCAGACGGCGCGACTTATGAGGTTGACGCGCCTGATCAGGATACCGCCGTCAAGGCGTTCCAAGGCATGCAGCAACCGGGTAGCGCGCTGTCTTTGGCGCGTGCCCGAGCAGAGGCCGAAGCGGACGCGGCGCGGCGCGCTTCAGAAGGCCAGCCGCTTCCATGGCAGGAATATCAGACGCGTCGGCCATGGGAGGATTACCAATCCTCTCCTCTGGGCCCACAGGTTCAGTCCTACATCGCACGGGCCAAACAAAGGGTCGCATCCGGCGACTCGACGGGCATGCCGGCTGTTGACCCAAATACTGGCCAGCCCCCCGGCGTGCCCCGATTCTACCCGAGGAGCGGCGAGTTTTCAGAGGTAGGATCGGGCCTTCAAGGCCTCACCGATATGGCCAGCTTCAGCTTGGCGGATGAGACCGCCGCCGGGCTAGGGTATGGTCTGGATCACCTTTTGCCTGGCGGCAAAGGCCGACCGTATTCTGAAATCGTGCAAGACATAAGAGACAAGCAGCAGCAGGCGTACGACGACAATCCATATAGCTACATGGCAGGAATGGCCGTAGGTGGCATTGGTAACGGCTTGGCCTTGGCCAAGAGCGGCCTTTCGTTCGGCGCGAATGCTGCAGCCAGGGGTCTTCCGCTTCTCAGAGTGGCGCTAGGCGGCGCGGCCGATGGGGGTATTGCTGGAGCCCTGAACGGATTCGGACGCGGCACCGATCTAAGCAGCCGCGCAGAGGGGGCGGCTGTTGGCGCTCCTGCTGGGGCTTTCATCGGCGGGGCGGCTCCTTACTTGCTCGCAGGCGCTTCAGCGCTCACCAAGCCCTTCATCGCTCCGATTGCGTCACGGCTGTTTCCTGGATCATATGCGGATGCCGCCCTTAGCCAAGGTTTGCGCCGTTCTGGTGCCTCTGCCGATGACATCGCGAACCGCTTGGCCGCTGCCCAGGCTGACGGCCAAGGCATGTACACCATTGCCGACGCCATGGGGAATGCAGGCCAGCGTTTGCTATCCACTGCGGCACGCAACCCGCACGAAGGCAGGCAGGCACTGGTAGAGGCATTGCAGGGCCGCCAGGCGGGTCAGGCTGACCGGATCACCAACGCGCTTGCAGAGGCCTTTGCCGCCCCTGACACGGCTGCGCAACGGGCCGCCAGCCTTACCAGTGCCCGCAGAGCTGCGGCGGATGCGAATTATGCCGCCGCTCGGCAGGGTGCCGGTCCGGTCGACGTCTCAGGCGCCATCTCGGCGGCCAATGATGTCCTGACGCCGGGCGTCAACCGGCTGGCCAATCCAGGTTCCGGTATCGCCGACGACAGTCTTGAAGGTGCGGTTCGCCGGGCCAAGAGCCTGTTGACCGATGGTCAATCGCAACTCACCGATTTCAACTCTGTGCTGCGTGCAAAGCAGGACATAGGCGACCAGATCGCCGCTGCTGTCCGCGCCGGGCAGAACAACCGGGCCCGCATCCTTGGCCAGATCAGTGACCAGTTGGACGCCGCGCTTGAAAAGTCGTCGCCTGGCTATCGGCAAGCGAATGACCTGTTTCGCACGCAGAGCGGCGTAATCAACGCTGTCGATACCGGGACCGCAGCGGCCTCGGGCCGGGTTCGCGCTCCGGACAATATCCAGACGTTCAATGCCATGACGCCAGACCAGCAGAATGCTTTCCGGGCTGGCTACGTGGATCCGCTCATCGCACGAGTTCAGAATGCGGCCAGTGCCGGGTCGACCAATAAGGCACGCACGCTGTTGACGGAAAAGACCGCACAGGAGTTCCCGGCCTTCGCAGTTCCGGGGAGCGCGGACCAATTGGCCGCAAGGCTGTCACGCGAGCAGGGGATGTTCGAGACGGCCAACGCGGCGCTTGGCGGCTCGAAGACGGCTGACAACTTGGCCGACGCCGCCGACCTGAACAGGCTCGATCCTTCGGTCATGACCAATCTGCTTCATGGCAGGCCTATTCAGGCGGCTATGACGGCGCTGGGCAAGGGCTTGAACGAGGCCAGGGGTCTTCCGCCTTCGGTGATCAGCCGGCTATCTGGGGCGCTCATGGGGACCGATCCCGGTGCGGCACGCTTGCTTCTCTCGACTGCTGCCAGGAGGAGCACGGATGCCGGGGGGAGGAAAGCCATCTACAGCTCTGTGCTCGCACGCCTGGGCTCTCGGTATGTCACGTCGATGATGCCCGCAAACTAGCAGCTTGCGCTACTGTGCGCATGGCCGTTTTAAGTCGGCTTGTCGACGAGCGGCGCCTTCCGCTTAGGCGGCACGTAGGCGGTCACCAACCTAACCGCAGCGGCATCCACCGTGACCGGCACGCCGAGATTGACCGTCACCTTGCCCTCATCGACGCGGACGACATCGCCTATCAGCTCAATCGGCTGGCCACGGCTCACCTTCGATGTTCGATCCACGATGGAATGCGGCTGGTTATAGGACGGGATTGAGACGCTTACCCGATCCTCCGTCACGCGCCGCCGCACGGTCGCGGTGATGGCGACTTCATCGCCAACCCTGATGCTGCCCTTCGCCATTCCAGGATTCTGGCGCGGCCGGCGCCTTCGTCAAGCTTCAGCTAATATATCTATGGATGTCGCCAGGACGGCGCGGGCAGCAAAGCGGCCCGGCATCTTTGGGTGGGACCAGGAAGGTGCCGGGCCTAACCGGCGGAGGTCGGGGGGACGGGGCCACCGGCTGCTGGTAATATATGCATCCACGCTGAGAGATGAAATGCGACCGAATGGATAACGCTTGGAACCCAATAAGACGACCCTCGAACGCGCTTTCGAACTAGCCCGATCAGGCAAGTGCAACGATTTGACCAGCCTTCGTCAGCAGCTGAGATCCGAGGGCTATGATCTTCGGCAACTGGAAGGCAGAGCGCTCTTGAGGCAGTTGCAGGCGCTCATTAGGGCCGCTACGCCACCGCCGCTGCACGAAGGCTCCTTAACATCAACCCGCTACAGCCCTAAGAACACAAGCCGGCTTAGACCTTCCGCAGCCTCACCCCGGCGCCGCCGCCGTTCTCCGGGATGAACTCGACGCCAGCCGATTCGAGGGCCATTTGCAACTTAGCGAGCGTGTCAGGATCTCCGCCAGATTTGCCGGTCTCGAAATTGGTGATCGTGTTTCGATGAACGCCGGACCTTTCTGAAAGGTCTCGCACCGACCAGTTCACCAGCCCTCTCGCTGCCCTTATCTGTGCGCTTGTCACATATGCTCCTATGTGCTAATTCCACATGTGTAAATTGAACACTGTGCCCTTAGCACACATAAGGAAGATATCCAAATGCCGAACCTCACCGTTCCGGCCGCCGGCGAAGCTATGCCCGCTGCCAAGATCAACCGCCGGCTCATCCTTGCCGGTCTCACCTCTGTTGCAGCCATGGGAGCAGCTACAACGGCCTTGGCTCTGCCGGCGCCGCTGACCCTGGTCAGGCCCACCAAGGAAAGCACCGAGGCCAAGATACGCCGCATCGAAGCCCTATTGGACACGCTGCCGCCTGAACTGGCCGCCGCCTACCGTGCGCAGCTGCGCGGCTGGATTGAGCACATTAAATGGATGGATGAGAGCGGCGCGCCTCGTGCTGAAATCATGGCCTACATTCGCAGCCTGAGGGACAATGATGAAGTCTTCGAGCGATTCAAGGCGACATTATCGGGGACGACGCTATGAGCGCGCCTGTTGCCATCCTAAAGCCCTACGGAATGCCTCCCGGCATAGATCCGCGCACATGGCGCCAGGAAGTCCAGAAGCGCCTTAACGACTTGCTGGACCGCGCGATGAGCCTCATCACCGCGCTCGACCTGATGGAAGCGGATTGCGACCTGGAGGATGGCGCGGATGCCGAACCGTGGCTTGGCTGGTGTGCGCTCGGCCCGCAGACCGTCAGGGGCTTTCACGACGGCAGGGGAAGCCCCTACGACGATCGCGAGTTGGACAACAGCGACGATGAGGACGACGGTACCGAGGAACCAACGCTAGGCGCTCCCAACCGTACATCACAGGTGCATTGGGCAGACGGCGCGCGCGGCGATCATGAAAGGGAAGAGGATCACGACGCCGAGCCCGAAAACGATGCCGAATCTGCCCAGTGGTCGCACAACCCGCTGGTATCGCAGGATTGCCCAGCGTTCCACTAAGGCTGAAGACCGTCTGTGCACACTGAAGGCCCGGCGGCTTTGGCTTCCGGGCCTTTCTTGTACGTGATGGACAAGGCTGCGAGCCAAGGCCTATGGTCACCGCCTTGGGAGTGGGGGAAAGTGCGTTGAACAGAATATGGATGGTCTTGCCGATAATTGGCGCCGCTGTCGGTTGCTCCGGTTCCGGCCTCGGGATGCCAGGTTCACCAGCATGGTTTGCCACCACACCGCCCGCTGAACAGGCTGCCTATTTCCGCACCCGGTGCGAGAGCTATGGATTTCCCGCCGGCACACCAGCGATGGCGCAATGCATCCAGAATGAATCGCTTGCATCGAGGGGTCGGGCGTCTGCTCGGTCCAACGCGGTATTGGCCAATATGGCCAACAGCCAGCCGAAGCAGACAACATGCAATCGGTTTGGCAATACCGTGAATTGCACGACATACTGAACGGAAACAGGGCTGATCTGCCCCCCCGCTGCCCACGGTGGCGGGCCTCTCAGAAGCAGGCCTTCGCCTTCTCGACGGTATCTGCTGTTGAGACGCAATCCGATACCTGCCGCGCCCTCGATTGAGCAGCAGCCAGTGCAGACACTGCGGTCTCCTTCTCTGAGCTTACTTCTTCGTAGGCCGCGTTGAGCGAGTTGAACTTGTCCACCACGTCATTGTATTTCCTCAGCTCTGCATCGTAGGTTTCCACCACCTCGTCGAGTTTCGACTTACAGACAAAGCCTTTGTAATCGCAGGTGTAGGAATCGAAGCAGACCGAGTCTTTGGCAACGCATGTGGCGCTGCTCTTGCAGACGACTGCGCCATAATCCAGACAGGCCGGCTCGCTTCCGAATGAGCAAGAGAAGGACTGCTGCGCCCATGCGGGCACGCTCCAAAGGCAGGCCAACAACGCAGCTATCGAGACACCGGACCGGATGAATCCTCCGTCGCTGCTCCGACCTACACCAGAACGGGCCAATGCCTTCCCCCTGTGTTGCGTCCGTGTTGCGTGGACCTGCCGATAGTCGCAGGAAACCACACGGAATCAACAGAGCACCGTTCGCAATCGTCCGCAGACGTATATTCGGCGCTTATTCGACTATTTCAGGGGAGGCGGTGCTAAGTGCTTGATATGTCTTGGTACGCCCAAGGGGAATCGAACCCCTGTTCCCGCCGTGAGAGGGCGGTGTCCTGACCGCTAGACGATGGGCGCGCTCAAGAACCGGCGATATAGGCTGACGGCCGACAAAAAGCAACTGGGGTTCGGCCGCTTTACCGCATCGAACAAAAAGCTGCCCGCGCGTTATCGCTTGGGCTCGATGAGGTCCCAGAGATTGCCGTGCAGATCGGCGAAAACCGCCACCGTGCCATAGGGCTCGAAACGCGGCGCCTCGCGGAATTCGACGCCCTGTTCCAGCATCGTCGCATGGTCACGTGCGAAGTCATCTGTTTCGAGGAACAGGAAAACCCGCCCGCCGGTCTGGTTGCCGATGCTTTTCCTCTGCGCCTCGTCCGACGCCTCGGCCAGGAGCAGTCTGGCACCTTGCCCGTTGGCCGGCGCCACCGCCACCCAGCGTTTGCCGTCGCCGAGATCGACATCCTCAACGAGCCGGAAACCCAGCCGCCCGACATACCACGCAATCGCCTCGTCATAGTTGGCCACGACCAGCGCAACGGTGGCAACACGGCGACGTTCGGCAAACCCGGTCATTGTTGCGGCCGGCCTATTTGTTGCGAATTGCAAAACGGCCGATCAGGCGGCGCTCCGCCGTGTCGTAGACGAAGATCGTGCGGCCGCCGTCGGCAAGTTCGGCATCGATCGAGACGCGATTGCCGGACAGCGACTGGCTGACCACCTTGGCGCCGACCGGCAGCACGATGTCGGCGCTGATCGGCTCGCCCGCGGGTGCCTGGACGTCGCCGGCCAGCGACGGGCTCGCCGGCGGCGTGTTGCGCGCTTTGTAGACAAGGGCTCCGATCACCACCATAAGGGCAAGAAACAGCAGGCCGAGATTGATCCCGACGAAACGGATGAGTTTCCTGCGAACCTTTTCGACTTCAGGGTCGAGCGGCTTTTCGTGATCTTCGTCGGCGATTGGCCTGACCATGGCAAACAGTTCCGGAACTTTTTCGATGAGCGCTCATAACGAAGAGGCCCCTGAATTAATAGAGGACCAATTCATGGCGGCCGCGCCGACCGTGCTTGTGGCGGGCGCGGATGCGGCCGGCCAGCGCCTGGATCAATGGCTGGCCGCCCGGCTTGGTCCGGACATGTCGCGCAGCCGCGTGCAGATGCTGATCCGGCAGGGCGCGGTGATGATCGACGACAGGCCGGTCGACGAGACCAAGCGCAAGATGACACCAGGCGAAAGCGTATCGGTCGCCATGCCGGAACCGAAGCCGGCCTCGCCACGGGGTGAAAACATCGCGCTCGATGTGCTCTACGAGGACGATGCGCTGATCGTCGTCAACAAGCCGGCGGGGCTCGTCGTGCATCCCGGCGCCGGCAACTGGACCGGCACGCTGGTCAATGCGCTGATCCATCACTGCGGCGACAGCCTGTCGGGCATTGGCGGCGTGCGTCGGCCCGGCATTGTCCATCGCCTCGACAAGGAAACCAGCGGCGTCATGGTGGTGGCCAAGACCGACCGCGCCCACAAGGCCCTGTCCGAAGCCTTCGCCGATCACGGCCGAACCGGTGATCTCGAACGCGCCTATCTGGCTTTGGTGTGGGGCATACCGCAAAGGCCGACCGGAACGGTCGATGCACCGCTCGGCCGGGCCGCCGACCGGGTGCGTCGCGCCGTGGTGCCGGAAGGGCGCGACGACGCACGCCATGCCGTCACCCACTTCGCCGTGCAGGAGCGCTTCGGCGAAAACCAGCGGGAATTCGCCACCGCGAGCCTTGTCGAATGCCGGCTGGAAACCGGCCGCACCCACCAGATCCGCGTCCACATGGCCCATATCGGCCATCCCGTGGTTGGCGACCCCGACTATGGCCAGGCCTTCCGCACCAAGGCCAATCGGCTGCCGGAACCGCTGAAAAGTCAGGTCAAGTCATTTTCCCGGCAGGCTTTGCATGCCTGGCTCCTTGCATTTCGCCATCCCGATACCCATCTAACGATGAGGTTCGAGGCGCCGATGCCGGAGGACATGGAGAAACTCGTCGGCGGCTTCCGCGATCTCTGAACCTGCCATCAACAAGCTCGAAACCAGCCATCAAAAAACCTGACTGGCATTGTTCACTTCAGCGTGACACACTGTTTCGTGTTGAACAAATGCTGTCCTTTCTGGTTTTGTTCCTGTATACATCCGATGTCGCGGGCGAGCCTTATGGTGCTCGCGTCACATGCTCGCCGCGTTTCGGGGGCATTACTCCAATAGAGAGGGGGCGCTATCATGGCCCAGTCATTACCCAGTATCGTTTCCGGTGAAGGCGGTCTCAGCCGCTACCTGGAAGAA
This sequence comes from Mesorhizobium sp. B2-4-17, assembly GCF_006441275.1. Lineage (NCBI taxonomy): Bacteria > Pseudomonadati > Pseudomonadota > Alphaproteobacteria > Hyphomicrobiales > Phyllobacteriaceae > Mesorhizobium > Mesorhizobium sp. B2-4-17. The sequence continues at coordinate 118,675 of NZ_VFUX01000020.1, forward strand.
ATCCGTCGCTTTCCCATGCTTCAGCCGCAAGAGGAGTACATGCTCGCCAAGCGCTATGCCGAGCATGAAGACACGTCCGCCGCGCACAAGCTCGTCACCAGCCATCTGAGGCTCGTCGCCAAGATCGCCATGGGCTATCGCGGCTACGGCCTGCCGATCGGCGAAGTGATCTCGGAAGGCAATGTCGGCCTGATGCAGGCCGTCAAGAAATTCGAACCCGAGCGTGGCTTCCGCCTCGCGACCTATGCCATGTGGTGGATCAAGGCCTCGATCCAGGAATACATCCTGCGCTCGTGGAGCCTGGTCAAGATGGGCACGACCGCCAACCAGAAGCGTCTGTTCTTCAACCTGCGCAAGGTGAAGGGCAAGATCCAGGCGCTGGACGACGGCGACCTCAAGCCCGACCAGATTGCCGAGATCGCCACGCGGCTGAACGTTTCCGAAGCCGAAGTCGTGTCGATGAACCGCCGCCTGTCGGGCGACGCCTCGCTCAACGCGCCGATCCGCGCGACGGAAGGCGAGTCCGGCGAATGGCAGGACTGGCTGGTCGATGACCACGAAAGCCAGGAAGAGATGCTGATCGAGCAGGACGAGTTGGAGAACCGGCGCGGCATGCTGTCGGGCGCTCTTGCCGTGCTCAACGATCGCGAGCGGCGCATTTTCGAGGCCCGTCGCCTCGCCGAGGAGCCGCTGACCCTGGAAGAGCTGTCGGCCGAGTTCGACATCAGCCGCGAGCGCGTGCGCCAGATCGAGGTGCGCGCCTTCGAGAAGGTGCAGGACGCGGTCAAGGCCGCCGCCAAGCGCCAGACCCAGGCGCTGCGCACCATCGAGGCGCAGCCGGCGGCTTAACGTCGGGTTCGGTTAGAAACAAAAGCGGCGTCAGGAAACCGGCGCCGCTTTTTTTGTGGGTTTCAGCCTTCGCGATGGGGGTCTCTTCGCCCCCCACTGCGTGGAGCGAGGAACCCAGGTTCTGCAAGGCATCCGCTATTGCGGCGTGCTGGCGAAACGCTATCGTATCCCCTCAAAGCCCATCCAAGGGAAACTTCAGATACCGCCTTCCGTTGGCTTCCGGTTCCGGCAGGCGCCCGCCATTCATGTTGATCTGCAAGGCATGCAGGATCAGCCGCGGCATCGGCAACGTCCGGTCGCGCGCCTCGCGCAGGGCGACGAACTCGGCCTCGCTGTGTGCAGCGCCGAGATGGATGTTGCTGGCCTTCTGCGCGGCGACCGTACTTTCCCACCGAGGCTCGCGGCCACCGGTCTGATAATCGTGGCCAACGAACACGCGCGTCTCGTCGGGCAGCGCCAGGATCTCCTGGATCGAGCGCCACAGCCGCGCGGCACTGCCGCCGGGAAAGTCCGCCCGCGCCGTGCCGCTGTCGGGCATGAACAGCGTGTCATGCACGAAGGCGGCGTCACCGATCACATAGGTGATCGAGGCCAGCGTGTGTCCGGGCGAGAACAGCACCTTGACCGGGATGGTCCCGACCTGGAATATCTCGCCTTGCCTGAACAGCCTGTCCCATTGAGAGCCGTCGGCCGGAAAATCCGGCCAGTTGTAGATCGCCTTCCACAGTGCCTGGACGTCAACGATCCTGTCGCCGATCGCCATCGGCGCTCCTGTCTTCTCTCTCAGATAGTGCGCGGCCGAGAAATGGTCAGCATGCGGGTGGGTGTCGAGTATCCACTCGAGCTCCAGCCCGTTTTCCCTGACAAAATCGAGCACCGCGTCGACGCTCTTTGTCGCCGTTGCGCCGGATCTCTCATCGAAATCGAGAAGCGGGTCGATGATGGCGCACCGCCTCGTCGCCGGATCGGCGACGACATACTGGACGGCCCCCGTCGGCTTGTCATAGAAGCCCCTGACCTGCGGTCTTGCCAAAGCCACGTCCAAAGCGAGCTTCCCCAACCCATTGCCGGCCGGAACGATTTTCTCCGCCGAACCCCAACAGAGGCATGGTTGTCCACCCAAGCGGGCCAGTCAAGCATGACTTGGCCCGGGAGGAAGGAAAAGGCAAAAACCCTTCCGGCGCTGTTTCAGGCGGACGGCTGCTTGGTCTTCCTGAGATAGGGCAGGATGGTCTCGTAGGCGCCGAAGCGCTTGATCGCGTCCTCGTTGGAAACAGCGGCGGTGATGATGACGTCCTCGCCCTGCTTCCAGTTCGCCGGCGTCGCCACCTGATGCTTGGCGGTCAGTTGCATGGAATCGACCGCGCGCAGAATCTCGTCGAAGTTGCGGCCCGTGGTCATCGGATAGGTCAGCACCAGCTTGATCTTCTTGTCCGGCCCGATGACATAGACCGAGCGCACGGTGGCGTTGTCGGCGGGCGTGCGGCCTTCCGAGGTCTCGCCAGCGCCTGCCGGCAGCATGTCGTAGAGCTTGGCGACCTTGAGGTCCTTGTCGCCGATCAGCGGATAGTGAACCGATTGGCCGGTCGCCGTCCTGATGTCGGCCTGCCATTTTTCGTGGCTCGCGACCGGATCAACCGAAATGCCGATGATCTTGACATTGCGCTTCTTGAACTCGCCTTCGAGCCCCGCCATCGTGCCAAGCTCGGTCGTGCAGACCGGCGTGAAATTCTTTGGATGGCTGAACAGGATCGCCCAGCCGTCGCCGATCCAGTCATGGAACTTGATCGTCCCTTGCGTCGTCTCCGCGGTGAAATCCGGTGCAATGTCGTTGATACGAAGGCTCATGGCTTATCCCTACCTTGTGACAAATGCCGCCAACCCACTGCCGCGGCTCGGCACCCTTTCTAGCACCCTCGGCAGCGACCTACAAAATGCTTAAAGCCCCCAGCGGCAGCGCTGGCGGCGAAATTTCCGTCCTTCATGGCAGGGACGGCAGGAGTTTTCAGATATCCGCTGAACCCATAACGCCCAGAGGGGTCCGACTTTGGAAGAGCGATCAGGCCTTGTTGATCGCCAGCGTCACCGTCAGATCTTCCATGCGCTGCGCCAGCGCGCCAAGCGCGTTGGTCAGCACGCTGTCGTTTCTGTCAGCCTTGGTTAGCGCCTCGTCGCGGGTCTTGCGCAAGGTCAGCACTTCGCTTTCCATGCCCTTGACGCGTTTCTGCAGTTCCGAAAGCTCGTCCATCACCATGATCCCGGCCATCACGGTCAGGCGCTGGTCGCCGATCTCGCCAAAAGAATCCTTCAGATGCGAGACATATCGGTCGAAGCGCTCGGCAAGGTCGATCAGATGCTCTTCCTGGCCCTCGTCGCAGGCCATGCGATACTGCTTGCCGTCGATTGAAACCGTGACCTGTGCCATGGGCCAGCTCCTATCTGTCCAACACGGCGCGGATGGTTTCCATGGCGGTCACCAGCCGTCGCGATACTTCCTTGTTGGCATCTTCCAGCCGTTCGGCGCGCGCTTCGGAATTGTCGAGTTCCTGCGCCAGCCGCGAGCGGTCGGCATTCATCCGCTGCACCTCGGCCTCGGCTTCCGAATAGTCGCGTTCATGCTCCAGCTTGGCCGCGACGGCATTTTCCAGCCCTTCAATGGCCTTGCCCAGCCTTGCGATCACTTCCTTGAGCGTGGTTTCCCCGGTCATGGCCTTCGTCCTGTGCCCTGCCCATCACCGAATCGTTCGCGTTCAGAACGCGTTATCCCCGAAACATTAGGCACCGGGTGAAGGCGACGTCAACAAAGCTCTCGCGACTGTCCCCTGCTAAGGCTAATGTAGGCCCGCCGCCGGCATCACAAGACCGGCAAATGTGCACCCGATTTGTTGACTAAAAACCCGCGCCTGCTATGTGTCGCGCACCCTTTTCAAGGGCTCTCCCAAGCCCCAAACCCTCACCCCGGAGGAACCATGACGTCGCGTGAACAACATGACCGGATGGCCAATGCGATCCGTTTTCTCTCCATGGACGCCGTTGAAAAGGCGAATTCCGGGCATCCCGGCCTGCCCATGGGCTGCGCCGACATCGCCACAGTACTGTTCACCCGCTTCCTGAAATATGACCCCAAGGCGCCGCACTGGCCCGACCGCGACCGCTTCATCCTGTCGGCTGGCCATGGCTCGATGCTGCTCTATTCGCTGCTGCACCTGACCGGCTACGAAGACATGACCATCGACCAGATCAAGCATTTCCGCCAGTTGGGCTCCAAGACCGCCGGCCATCCCGAATACGGTCACGCCACCGGCATTGAAACCACAACCGGCCCGCTCGGCCAGGGCCTCGCCAATTCGGTCGGCTTCGCGCTCGGCGAGCGCATCATGAACGCCGCCTTCGGTAACGACCTCGTCGACCACTACACCTATGTGCTGGCCGGCGACGGCTGCCTGATGGAAGGCGTTAGCCAGGAAGCCATCGCGCTTGCCGGGCACCTCAAGCTCAACAAGCTGATCGTTTTCTGGGACAACAACAACATCTCGATCGACGGTCCGGTATCGCTGGCCGACAACACCGACCAGGTCGCCCGCTTCCAGGCCTCGGGCTGGAACGCCAGCCATATCGACGGTACGGATCCGGAAGCGATCGCCTATGCCATCGAAGCCGCCCGCCATTCCGACAAGCCGACGATGATCGCCTGCAAGACGACCATCGGCTTCGGCGCGCCGACCAAGGCCGGCACCAACAAGGCGCACGGCTCGCCGCTCGGCGCCGATGAGATCGCCGGCGCCCGCAAGTTCTTCAACTGGGACTCGCCGCCCTTCGAAATCCCGGCCGACATCCTCGACGCCTGGCGCACCGCCGGCAAGGCTGGCGTCAAGGCCCGCACCGACTGGGAAGGCCGCCTTGCCAAGGCCGACGCCAAGCTGAAGGCCGAGTTCGAGCGCCGTCTCGCCGGCAAACTGCCGCCCAACTTCGACGCCGTCATCGCCGACTACAAGAAGAAGCTGTCCGTCGACAAGCCCAAGGTCGCTACCCGCAAATCGTCGGAAATGGCGCTGGAGGTCATCAACGGTGCCGTGCCCGAAACCATCGGCGGTTCGGCCGATCTGACCGGCTCCAACAACACCAAGACAAGCCAGACCAAGAACATCACGCCTGATGACTACGGCCAGCGCTATGTCCACTACGGCATCCGCGAGCACGGCATGGCGGCGGCGATCAACGGGCTGACGCTGCATGGCGGCCTGATCGCCTATGGCGGCACCTTCCTGTGCTTCTCCGACTATGCCCGCCCCGCAATGCGGCTTTCCTCACTGATGGGCATCCGCTCGATCTTCGTCATGACCCATGATTCGATCGGTCTGGGCGAAGACGGTCCGACCCACCAGCCGGTCGAGCATCTGGCGGCATTGCGTGCCATCCCGAACCACAATGTCTTCCGCCCGGCCGACGCGGTGGAAGCCGCCGAGTGCTGGCAGATCGCCCTTGAATCGGAAAAGACGCCGTCAACGCTGGCGCTGACCCGTCAGAACTTGCCGACGGTGCGCACCGAGTTCACCGAAAAGAACCTCAGCAGCCAGGGCGCCTATGAGCTCGCCGCCGCCAATGGCGAGGCGGCGGTGACCATCTTCGCCACCGGCTCCGAGGTCGAGATCGCGCTTGGCGCCCGCGACCTGCTGGAGAAGCATGGCCATCCGACCCGCGTCGTCTCGGTGCCTTGCTTTGAACTGTTCGACAAGCAGAGCGACGATTACCGCAAGAAGACGATCGGCGACGCGCCGATCAAAATGGCGATCGAAGCCGGTATCCGCCAGGGCTGGGATCATTTCATCGGCTCGGACGGCATCTTCGTGGGGATGACCGGCTTTGGCGCCTCGGGCACCATCGAACAGCTCTATCCGCATTTCGGCATCACCGCCGAGGCGGCCGCCAAGGCAGCCGAAGCTCGCCTGCACGGCAAATAAGGCCTGGTCCCGCCGCGAGGTCGCCTAGGCGACTTCGCGGGTCTGATCGACTAAATCGATTTAAATCCATGCCGCTGCGGCTGGATTCTTTGTCCGTCCGCCGCTATGAAGCTGCGGACCAATTGTCCGCCCTCCAGCTCCCCGGGAGAGAAAAATGACTGTCAGAGTTGCCATCAACGGATTCGGCCGCATCGGCCGCAACATCCTGCGCGCCATCCATGAATCCGGCCGCAAGGACATCGAGGTCGTCGCCGTCAATGATCTTGGCCCGGTCGAGACCAATGCGCACCTGCTGCGCTTTGACAGCGTGCATGGCCGCTTTCCCCATGAAGTGTCCGTTTCCGGCGACCAGATCACGGTTGGCAAGGAAAAGTTCAAGGTCACCGCGATCAAGGATCCGACGCAGCTGCCGTGGAAGGAACTGGGCATCGACGTCGCGCTCGAATGCACCGGTATCTTCACCGCCCGCGACAAGGCCGCCGCGCACCTGACCGCCGGCGCCAAGCGCGTCCTCGTTTCGGCTCCCGCCGAAGGTGCCGACCTCACCGTCGTCTACGGCATCAACCACGACAAGCTGACCAAGGACCATATCGTCATCTCGAACGCGTCCTGCACCACCAACTGCCTTGCGCCGCTGGCGGCCGTGCTGCACGAGACGGTCGGCATCGAAAAAGGCATGATGACGACGATTCACTCCTACACCGGCGATCAGCCGACGCTGGACACCATGCACAAGGATCTCTACCGCGCCCGCGCCGCGGCCCTTTCGCAGATACCGACCTCGACCGGCGCCGCCAAGGCGATCGGCCTTGTGCTCCCCGACCTCAAGGGCAAGCTCGACGGTATCTCGATCCGCGTGCCGACCCCGAACGTCTCGGTCGTCGACTTCAAGTTCATCGCCAAGCGACCGACCACGGTGCAGGAAATCAACGACGCGGTCATCGCCGCCTCGAACGGCAAGCTGAAGGGCGTGCTGTCGGTCACCCATCATCCGAACGTCTCGGTCGACTTCAACCACGATCCGCATTCCTCGATCATGGCGCTCGACCAGACCAAGGTCATGGACGGCAACTTCGTCTCCGTGCTGTCGTGGTACGACAACGAGTGGGGCTTCTCCAACCGCATGTCCGATACCGCCGTCGCTTTCGGCAAGACCATCGCCTGATCGCGAGCCAGTCTTCGAGAGATCAGAAACGCCCGGCTTCGGCCGGGCGTTCAGACTGCTGACGAACCCCGTCGATTTTCGGCGGGGTTTTGTTTTGCGCGTTGATTGAGCTTTGTAAATTGGTGTC
>NZ_VFUX01000021.1:0-121982 GCF_006441275.1 Mesorhizobium sp. B2-4-17
CGTGCAGAACTTGTCCCATAACGCATCCTTCCAGTCGGAAGAAAATATCGCACCATTAAAGCTCGGGATCAAACACCAGGGTCTGCGCCGCGTCGCTTCGCTCCTTGCTACGCGCTAGGATGACGAAGGGACGAGTAGCTTGCGGCCAGTCGCCAAGGTTTACGAGGCCAATCTGCTGCTTCCGCGATTTGGCCAAAAAACACCTCGGTCTTCGTCATCCTAGGGTGGAGCAGGAGCGAAGCGACGTAGCGGAAACCCTAGGATCCATTCCGTGACTTGCAAGCGACGCAGCATTGCAGAACCACGGCACTTTCTGGATGACGGCTTTCAGCCGCCCGACTTGGGCACCAGCAGCGGAATGATGCGGTCGCTTTTGGCGACCGAGGGCCGTCCGGCCGAGCCGTAGGGAATGCCGAGCGCGTCCCAGGTCTCGACCAGCGCGTCCTGCAGTTCGGCGATCAGGGCGTCCGAATGGAACGGCGTCGGCGTGATGCGCAGCCGCTCCGTGCCGCGCGGCACGGTCGGATAGTTGATCGGCTGGATATAGAGGCCGTGCACGCCGAGCAGGCGGTCGCTGGCCATCTTGCACAGCTCCGGATCGCCAACCAGCAGCGGCACGATGTGGGTCGGGGAGTCCATCACCGGCAGGCCGGCGGCCGATAGGATCTGCTTGGTGCGGCTCGCCTGTTGCTGCTGGGCCTCGCGCTCGGCCTGCGATTGCTTGAGGTGCCGGATCGACGTGGTGGCCGCGGCGGCGATCGCCGGCGGCAGCGCCGTGGTGAAGATGAAGCCGGGCGCATAGGAGCGCACCGCGTCGACGACGGCACTGGTGCCGGTGATGTAGCCGCCCAGCGTGCCGAACGCCTTGGCGAGCGTGCCTTCGATGATGTCGATGCGATCGGCCAGCCCCTCGCGCTCGGTGATGCCGCCGCCGCGTGGGCCGTACATGCCCACGGCATGGACCTCGTCGATATAGGTCATGGCGTTGTAGCGCTCGGCGAGCTCGACGATCTCTCTGATCGGCGCGATGTCACCATCCATCGAATAGACGCTTTCGAAGACGATCAGCTTGGCGCGTTCGCGCCCCGCCGCCTGCAGTAGGCTTTCCAGATGCGCGACGTCATTGTGGCGGAAGATCTTCTTCTCGGCGCCCGAGCGCCGCACGCCCTCGATCATCGAGGCATGGTTCAACTCGTCCGAGATGATCAGGCAATTGGGCAAGAGCCGCGCGATGGTCGAGATCGACGCTTCGTTGGAGACGAAGCCGGAGGTGAATACCAGGGCCGCTTCCTTGCCGTGCAGGTCGGCAAGCTCATGCTCAAGCTCGACCAGCGGGTTGGAGGTGCCCGAAATGTTGCGGGTGCCGCCGGCGCCCGAGCCCATCTTGCCGGCCGCGTTCTGGAACGCGGCGATGACGTCGGCGTGCTGGCCCATGCCGAGATAGTCATTGGAACACCAGACGGTGATTTCCTCGGCGCGGCCGTTGGAGCGCCAGATGGCGCGCGGAAACTTGCCCGCGATACGCTCGAGGTCGGCGAAGACGCGGTAGCGACGCTCGGCATGGAGTTGGTCGATCGCTTCTTCGAAGAACCGCTGGTAATTCATGTCGACTTCCCAATTTTGCGCGGGATCATAATCATTGGCCGATTGGTCGTCCACCGGGCCATTTTGGTCAAAATGCCACGCCCCACACCCGTTCCTAACGAGGGCGGATCGTGGCCTATTCTCCATTCACGATACGCTCTGTGGATCACGTTTGTTTCAGCACGATGCCACATAAATCTTGGGTAAGCGAGGACTTGGGATGACGGTTTTGGTGACGGGTGGTGCCGGCTACATCGGCAGCCACATGGTCTGGGAATTGCTGGATGCCGGCGAGAGCGTGGTCGTTCTCGACCGGCTTTCCACCGGCTTCGAATGGGCGGTTGCGCCAGAAGCAAAGCTGGTCGTCGGTGATGTCGCCGACAGGGAATTGGTAGGCTCGATCATCCGGGACAACAAGGTCGACGCGATCATCCATTTCGCCGGCTCGATCGTGGTCCCCGAATCCGTCGCCGATCCGCTCGCTTATTACGAGAACAACACCTGCAAGACACGCACGCTGATCGAGACCGCCGTGCGCGAAGGCGTGCCGAATTTCATCTTTTCCTCGACAGCCGCCGTCTATGGCGGCGCCGGGCTGGAACCGGTGCGCGAGGATGGCCGCCTGGCGCCGGAATCGCCCTATGGCCTGTCCAAGCTGATGAGCGAATGGATGCTGCGCGATGCTGGCCTGGCGCACGGCCTGCGCTATACCGCGCTGCGCTACTTCAACGTTGCCGGCGCCGACCCGAAGGGCCGCACCGGCCAGTCTACCCCTGGCGCCACCCACCTCATCAAGGTCGCTTGCGAAACCGCGCTCGGCAAGCGTCCGTTCATGCAAGTCTTCGGCACCGATTATCCGACGCCTGACGGCACCTGCATGCGCGACTATATCCATGTCAGCGATCTGGCCGCCGCGCATCGGCTGGCCCTGCAGCGGCTGCGCGCCGGAGGACAGAGCCTCGTTGCCAATTGCGGCTACAGCCATGGCTATTCGGTGCTCGAGGTGATCGACAGCGTGCGCCGCGCCTTCGGCCGGGATTTCGAGGTGAGAATGGGCGACCGGCGTCCCGGCGACGCCGCGGCCGTGGTCGCCAATTCGGACCTCGCCCGCGCGGAACTCGGCTGGACGCCGGAACACGACGATCTCGACCAGATCGTTGCCGACGCGCTCGCCTGGGAACGCATCCTGACCGGCAAGAACTCCGCGCGGGGCTGAACGACAGCCCTCCTCTTGGACGCGCAAAGGACGCCGCACACCTGATGATTCTGCGCGTGATCCGTTCCGAACTCCGGTTCGGGGGCATGCGCGGGGAGCTGTTGGGCCAAGGGCTCGCGGGGCGCATTCATACGCGGTATTGAGGCTCATCGGGAGGCGGCGCGCGGAAGCTTCCGCCCCGGCATGATCTTTGGGGAGGCGCATGAAGATTTTGGTGCTCGGAGCCGGCGTCGTCGGTACGGCCGCCGCCTATTACTTGGCAAGGGACGGGCACGAGGTGACGGTGATCGAGCGCCATGAGGCGGCGGCGCGCGGCACCAGCCGGTCGAACGCAGGTCTGGTCTCGCCAGGCGACGCCACCGCCTGGGCCTCGCCTTCCGCGCTGAAGACCTTCCTGCGGGGGCTCTGGAACCATGATCTCGGCATCAAGGTCAGGTTGAGTCTCGATCCCTATTTCTACGCCTGGAGCCTGCGCTTTCTGCGCGAATGCACCGTGGCGCGCATGCGCGCCAACACCAGCGTCAAGCTGCGGCTCGCGCTCTATTCGCGCGATTGCATCAACGCCCTCTCGGAGACCACCGGCATCCACTACGACGAGCGCAAGCGGGGTATCCTGTACTTCTTCCGCACGCAGAAGAGCCTGGACACAGGCACCGACAATTACCGCTATCTTGGCGAGCACGGCCTTCCGATCGAGATCGTCGGCCGCGACCGGCTGGTCGAACTGGAGCCGGGGCTGGCTGGCGTCAAGGAAAAAATCGCCGGCGGTGTCTACTCCCCGATCGACCAGACAGGCGATTCCAAACAACTCGCCGACAAGCTCGCCGCCTATGCGGTGGAAAAACTCGGCGTCAAATTCCTGTTCGGCACGACCGTTCAGGGCCTCGACATCGAGGGCGACACCGTGCGCGCCGTCATGACGTCGGCCGGCCCGGTCACAGGCAACGCCGTCGTGATCTCGTTGGGGCCGGAAAGCGGCCTGCTCGGCCGTCGTTACGGCATCGATCTGCCTGTCTATCCGGTTAAGGGCTATACCGTGACCGTCCCGCTTGAGGACGAGAACAAAGGACCGACCATGGGCGGCGCCGACGAGGATCGGTTGATCGGCTATTCGAGGCTGGGAAACCGGCTGCGGATGTCCTCCACCGCGGAATTCACCGGCTTCGATCGCAGTTTCAAGCCGAGCGATTTCAGCTCTATCCTGAACACCGGCAAGGATCTGTTCCCGGGCGCGTTCGACGAGAAAAAGGCGCTGCTTTGGGCAGGCCTGAGGCCGATGATGCCCAATTCGGTGCCCGTCTTCGGCCAGGCGAAATACCGCAACCTCTATCTCGACACCGGCCATGGCCACCTCGGCTGGACGATGGCCTGCGGCTCCGGAAAATTCCTGTCCGACCTCGTCGCCGGCCGCAGGCCGGAGATCGATCCGCAGGGACTGCTCTACGTCAATTGACGGAGACTAGTCGTCATGCCGACACACAATCCACTCGTCCGCAACCCATTCGGCAAGCCACCCGTATTCAAGCTCGCCAACGCTCGCCAAGTCGTCTTGCCTGGCGATAAGATGTCTGAGGCCCACAACCTCGAAATCAGAGCAATCAGCGGGATGGTCATGTTCTCCGCATGTTAGCTGCCACTCGCCGTCGAAGTGACGAACGACCAAATTTACCCGCCTCTCCGCGCGAAAGACGTGCCCGCACACAATAGCTCTTGGTTCCGGCGTCAAAACAGTCATGGGGGTTTCTATTGGCTACGTACTGACCCATCATCAGTCGCACGAATGATCGCTTGCTGCCAAGCTCGCGCGTAGTCGCGCCAAACTGGATCGGCCGGCGGCGCAATCCGCTCGCCCTTACTCATCACGGTGGCGCCGTCCGACGCGATCAGCGCCGCGCCGATGCTGGTGCCGGTCGAGGTCTCCGACGCGACGACCGGCCGCCCTGTCGCCGCCGCCAGCATGCGGATAAAAAGCCGGTTCTGCGCGAAAGGCCCTTCCACCGTCGTCGGCCCGTCGCCGCCGATCAGTTCCAGGCAGGTCGCTGTCATCAGCGCCAGGTAAAACGAAACGGCGACGAAGCGCTGGCCGGGACTTAAAAGCTCGGCATCGACCCACTGCGCCGCGCGATGCGGGAAGGGGCCGGAGCCCTGCTGGGTGGAAGGCAGCAGCAGAGCCTTTCGCGCCAGCACGGCGGCGACGTCGTCCTCGCTCCAGCCCTGCGGCTTGCCATCGGTGAGCAGCGAGAACTCGCGCCCGCCCATGAAGCGCGCCGATGGCACGGGATCGCCGAGCGCATTGACGTTGACCAGCGTGTCCCGCACCGGATCGAGCGCGATCTTTTTGCCGCCCACCGCCATCGACACCACCCAGGTGCCGGTCGAGACGACGCAAAAGGGTGGCGTGTCGGCCAGGAGATGCGGCAGCAGCGAGGCGTTGGAATCGTGCAGCCCGCAAAACACCGGTGTTTGCGGATCGAGCCCGGTCTGCGGGGCAAGCGCCGGCAGGATCGGCCCCAGCCGGTCCTTCGCCGGCCGCACCGGCGCCATCAGCCGCCGCCAGCCCATCTTGTCGACCATCGAGGAATAGTCGGACGTCCAGGGGTTCCAGAGATCGGTATGGCAGCCCAGCGAGGTCACCTCATTGGCGGCGACGCCGGTCAGCCGCAGCGCCCAATATTGCGGGTACATCAGCATCGCGGTGGCCCTGGCGAACTCCGCCGGGAAACGCTTCTGCTGCCAGAAGAATTGCGCGCCGAGATTGAGGCCGAGCGGCAGGCGCGGCGTGCCGGTTTCGGCGAAGGACGGGCGGGTCGCGTCATAGTCCGCTGCCAGACTGTCGGGACCGTCGAACTCATAATCGAGGACGGGCAACACGAGTTCGCCCGCTGCGTCGACCAGCACGCCTGTCGCGCCGTGGGTGGTGATCGAAATGGCGTCGATGCGCTGCTCGCGGTTGAGGCCCGCCAGGCCGTCGAGGATGAAATTCCACAGCGCTTCGACATCGTGGTGCGGGTAGGGCGCCTGACGCACCGGCGCATTTGCCATGCGACGCAGCGCGACCTCGCTCAAGGTGACCAGATCGACCAGCGCCACCTTGGCATTGGTTTTGCCGATATCGATGACGGCGACATGGCGTATCGTGCTCATTCCAGGTGGAACACCGTTTCCAGCGGCACCGCCACCGGCTCGTTGTCCGGCTTGGTCTCCATGATGTCGGCCATATGAGCCCACCAGCGCTGCATCACCGGATGCTTTGGCAACTCGGCCATGCCGTGACCATCCCGCCGCCACAGCACACCGAACAGGATGTTGGTTTCGTCATCGAGATGGATGGAATAATCGGACACCCCGGCCTGCTTCAGCAGCGCCACCAGCGACGGCCAGATATCGTCATGGCGCTTCTTGTACTCGGCCTTCATGCCGGGCTTGAGCATCATCTTGAACGCGTATTTTTCGGCCATCAGCGTCCTCCGCGCAGCCGCCGCCAGACGATCGGCAGCGCGATGACGATGATCAGCAGCAGACCGATGAAGATCGACATGACGATGCCGGGCACGTTGAGCAGGCCGAGGCCGAAGGTCACCAGCCCCATGATGAAGGCGGCGAGCACGACGCCTAGAATGCTGCCGGCACCGCCGAGAATGCTGACGCCGCCGAGCACCACCATGGTGATGATTTCGAGCTCGTAGCCCTGCGCGATCGACGGTCGGGTGGAGCCGAGCCGGGAGGTGATCAGCACCGAGGCGATGCCCGACATCAGTCCGGTCAGGCAAAACAGGATGAATTTGATGCGCCCGACGCGCACGCCGGAAAACTGCGCCGCGACCGGATTGTTGCCGATGGCGAAGACGCGGCGGCCGAAGCTCGTCCGGTGCAGCAGGAACCAGTAAGCGACGGCGGCTATGAGGAAGAGCACCAGTTCGAACGACACCACCCACCAGACATAGCCTTGCCCGAAGAAGGCGAAGCTTTCCGGATAGCCCTTGTAGGCCTGGTCGCCGAGGATGATGAAGGCGATGCCGCGAAACAGGCTCATCGTGCCGATGGTGACGACGATGGAAGGCAGGCCGAGCCTTGTCACCAGTAAGCCATTGAAGGCGCCGCAGCCGAGCCCGACGACGATGCCGATCAGCACCAGAACCGGTGTCCCGGCGCCGGCCTGCACCGCCATGCCCATCAGCGTCGACGCGAGCGCGACGATGGCCGCGACCGACAGGTCGATCTCGCCCGAAATGATCAGCAGCGCCATGGCGAAGGCGATCAGGCCCTTTTCGGTGAAATTGAACGTCAGGTCCGACAGCGAATAGGGATCGAGGAAATAGGGCGAGGCGAAGCTGTTTATGGCGAAGATGAGAACCGCGATGATGACGAGCAGCGCTTCCCACGAGAAGATCGCCGAGGACAGCGGCTTGTCGAGCCGGTCGGGGATGTGGCGCGGGGCAGGGGTGTTTGTTGCATCGATCATGGAGCAACACCCTCCGAACTTTGGCGCTGCCCCTCATCCGCCTGCCGGCACCTTCTCCCCGTGTAGTAACGGGGAGAAGGGAAGCGCTCCAACGCTGGCGGCCCCCTCTCCCCGTTTTTATACGGGGAGAGGGTAAGGGTGAGGGGCGGCGCAAACGTTGAAAACAGGCCTGTCGCCGAAGGCGACCGGCCGATTAGCTGGAACAACCGGAGCGAAGTGCTGCTCATGCCGCCTCGATCTTTCTCAGGATAATGCGGCCCTGCTGGCGTTCGCCGCGGGCGTTGAGCACGACGGCCAGGATGATCGCGCTGCCCGAAATCGCCATTTGCCAGAAGGGCGAGATGTTGATGACCGGCAACGCGTTGGAGATGATGCCGAGGAACAGCGCCCCTAACACCGCGCCGCCGACCGAGCCGATGCCGCCTGCAATCGAGATGCCGCCAATGACGCAGGCGGCGATGATGTTGAGCTCGTAGCCGTTGGCGACCTCGACCGAGGCGATCACATAGCGCGAGATCCAGAGGTAGCCCGAGAGGCCGCCGATCATGCCCGAGATGCAGAAGACAATGAATTTCGTGCGCCCGACATCGATGCCGGCATAGACCGACGCCGTCGGGTTGACGCCGATGGCGTAGATCGAGCGCCCGAGCGCGGTCCGCGTCATCAGGGTGAAGAACAGCGCGATGACCAGAACGGCGATCCAGGAGAGCACGGGAACGCCGAGGAAGGCGGTGCGCTGGAAGCCGATGAAATCCGGGCTCATTTTGTCGGCATTGACCCACGCGCCGCCGGACAGAACGAAGGTGGCGCCGCGATAGATGGTCAACGTGCCCAGTGTCACCACGATCGAGGGGATGTTCAGCCGCCACACCAGAAGGCCGTTGATGGCGCCGAGCACCAGCCCGACGGCCAGCGCGATGACGATCAGCAGGGGGATGGGGATCGCCGGGTGCGCGGCGTTCAGCATCGCCACCACCATGCCGGTGAAGCACAGGTTGGAAGCCATGGAAAGATCGATCGACCGGGTCAGGATGACCACCATCTGGCCGAGCGCCAGGATCATCAGGATCGATGTGTCGTTGAACACCTGGCGCAGATTGCCGGGGTTGGCAAAGGCGGGAAAACGGGTCGAGATCAACCCGATGAGAACGGCGATAGCGGCGAGTAGCCAGATTTCGCGATATTTCAGGATAGCTTTCATGCCGCGATCCCCGCCGCCGTCCGGACCAGCGTCTCGGCGTCCAGTCCCTTGTTGTCGTAGACCGCCGCGACGAGACCCTCGCGCATGACGACGACGCGGTCGGACATGCCGAGAATCTCCGGCAGTTCCGACGAAACCATGATCACCGACAGGCCTTGCGCCACCAGCTCTGCCATGAAGCCGTGCACGGCGGCCTTCGAACCGATGTCGACGCCTTTGGTCGGTTCGTCGAGAATGATCACCTTGGGCGCGGTCGCCAGCCATTTGGCGATGACGACCTTCTGCTGGTTGCCACCCGACAGCGTGCCGACATCCTGGCTGAGCGAGGAGGCACGCAGATCCAGCCGCTCTGTGTAGGTGCGGGCGAGCGAAAACTCTTCCGCCAGCCGCAACAGGCCGGATTTGGAGGTGCGCGTGAGCGAGGGCAGCGAGACATTCTGGAAGATCGGCAGGCCGATCACCACACCCTGCTTGCCACGTTCTTCCGGCACGTAGACGATGCCGGCCTCGATCGAATCCGCCGCCGATTTTGGCGCGATTATCTTGCCTTCCAGCGTGATCGTGCCGGCCGATGTGCGGGTGATGCCCGAAATCGCCTGCATCACCTCGCTGCGCCCGGCCCCGATAAGGCCATAGAAGCCGAGGATTTCGCCCTTGTGCAGTTCGAAGCCGATGTCGTTGAATTCGGTCGGATGCGACAGGCCGGAGACGGACAGCACCGGCGCGCCGATCTCGGCCTTGCGCTGTGGAAAGATGTGGTCGACCGAACGGCCGACCATCATGCGCACGATCTGGCTCTGGCTGGTATCCTTGATCAGGCCTTCTCCGACCATCTCGCCATCGCGGAACACCGTATAGCGGTCCGCGATGCGGTAGATCTCGTCGAACTTGTGGCTGATGAACAGAATCGCCTTGCCTTCGCTCTTGAGGAATTCGATGAGCAGGAACAACTCCTCGATCTCCTTCATCGAAAGCGCGGCTGTCGGCTCGTCCATGATGACGATCTGGGCGTCGATCGACATGGCGCGCGCCACGGCAACCAGGTGCTTGTTGGCGATTCCGAGGTCCTTCAGCCGTGCGTCGGCATCGATATGGCCCGCATGCATGGTGTCGAGCACTTCTCGGGCGTCCTTGCGCATCGTGCGCCAATCGATGGTGCCGAAACGCGAGCGCGGTGCATGGCCGAGAAAGATGTTTTCAGCGACCGAAAGGTCGTCGAACAGCACGGTTTCCTGATGGATCGCGGTGACGCCGTGCCCGAAAGCGGCATGCGCGCTGGGCAAGGTGACGGCCTGGCCGTCGATGCTGATTGTGCCCTCGTCGGGCTGGTAGATTCCGGTCATGATCTTGACCAGTGTCGACTTGCCGGCACCGTTTTCGCCGATCAACGCCGTCACCTGGCCCGGATAGAGCGACAGGCTGACATTGTGCAGCGCGCGCACGCCGGGAAAGCTCTTTGAGATGCCGGACAGGGTCAGGCGGGGAACTGCCTTACCCTCCCCCTTGTGGGGAGGGTCGCGAACAAAGTGAGCGGGGTGGGGGTCTACAAGCATATCAAAGTCCTAATGTGCGGAGACGTCGCCACCCCCACCCGGTCTCGTCGGTATTGCTTCGCACGACCGTCTCGCCAACCCTCCCCACAAGGGGGAGGGTACCGGCTCCAGGATCAATAGATCTTGGAGAACTTCTCGATGTTGCTCTTGTCGAACTGGAAGGGCGGAGCCATCGCAGCCGAGTTGGTGTCGTCGAGCGTCACCTTGCCGACACGGCCGATCGACAGCGTGGCGCCGGGCTTCGCTTCTTCCTTCTTCACGGCCAGATCATGGGCGAGGTACACGGCCGAGTAGCCGAGATCGATCGGGTTCCACAGCGCGACCGCCTGGCTGGCCCCGTTGTCGATGAACTTCTTGAACTCGGACGGCAGCGCCAGGCCGGTGACATTGACCTTGCCGATCAGGTTCTCGTCGGTGACGACCTGGGCGGCGGCGACGACGCCGACTGTGGTCGGCGCGATGATCGCCTTGAGATTCGGGTAGGACTTCAACAGGCCCTTGGCTTCGTCGGTGCTCTTGGCCGAGTCGTCATCGCCATAGACGGTGGCGACCAGCTTGATCTTGGGGAACTTCTCCGGCAGCACCTTCTTGGCCGCTTCGATCCAGGCGTTCTGGTTTGTCGCGGTCGAGGAGGCCGACAGGATGGCGACATCGCCGCCTTCCGGCAGATAGTCGGCGGCGAGCTTGATGATGGTCTCGCCGATCAGGCCGGTATCGGACGGGTTGAGGTGAAGCTGGCGGCCCTCCTTGGCGACGCCCGAATCCCAGGAGATGACGGTGATGCCGCGCTCCATGGCTTTCTTCAGCACCGGCACCAGCGCGTCGGCGTCATTGGCGGAGATCGCGATGGCGTTGACCTTCTGCGCGATCAGCGAATTGACGACTTCGATCTGCGCCTCGGCGGTGGCCTTGGTCGGGCCGGTGTAGATGATGTCGACGTCGCCGAGTTCCTTGGCCGCCTCTTCGGCGCCCTTGTTGGCGGCATCGAAGAAGCCGTTGCCGAGCGACTTCACCACCAGCGCGATCTTGACGTTCTCGGCATAGGCGGCATTCACGAACATGGCGGCCGAGAAGGCCGCTGTTACCAGCAATTTCTTCAAAAAGCTCATCGAATATCCTCCCTTGAGCGTTGCATTCCATCGCCGCTGCGGGCGTGAGGTGATCTCAGGCCTGCAGTGAAGATTCTTCCTTTGCCGTGTTGTGGGCGACGATCAGCGTCACTCCGGCGGTCTCCAGCATCTTGGCTTCGCGATCCTCGATGCCGTCATCGGTGATGACGGTGGCGATGCGCGTCAGACCACACAGGATCAGGCTCGAGCGTTTGCGGAACTTCGAGGAATCGACTAGCACCACCAGCTCGTCGGCCTGATCGATCAGTTTCTGTTCCGCCTGGATCAGCAGCGGGTCGCCTTCCATGAGGCCGAGCGGGCCGAGTCCCTGGGCGCCCATGAACATGCGGCGCGCGTAGAAATTGCGCGTCACGTCATTGTCGAAGGGCGACAGGATGATGTTCTGCTCGCGATAGATGGTGCCGCCCGACAGCATCACCGTGTTCTTGGAATGCTTGAGCAGATGCTCGGCGATCGGGAACGAATTGGTGAAGATCGGCATGCGGCGGCCGGTCAGGAAATGCACCATCTGGAATGTGGTGGTGCCGCCATTGATGATGATCGGCTCGCCGTCCCCACACAACTCGACGGCTTCGCGCGCGATTGCCCGCTTCTGCGCGGCATTGAGGGTTTCATTGACGGAGAAGGGCCGGCCGGCAAGGCCGATGAATTGCGGCGGCGAGATTGCTTCGGCGCCGCCGCGCACCCGGCGCAGACGCTTTTGCACGTGAAGCGCGGCGATATCGCGCCGGATCGTCGCCTCGGAGGATTCCGTCAGGTCGACCATCTCCTGCACCGTCACCACAGGTTTTTCCTGGACGGCGGACAGAATGATCCTGTGGCGCTCTTTTTCGTGCATGGTTCCTCCCTGCCTGGCCATCTAGGCACTCAAGAAGAGCAGTGTCAATCATTTCCGATCATATAATTTCATTGTGCGGTGCAATATGATCGATATTGATCGTTTATGATTGACAAGCTGGCCTCTTGCGTAGACATTCCCAACGAAAAGGGACCGCGCTTTCTGGTCCCGAGGGAGGATATCCATGCTCGACAAGCGCTCCGGCTCGCGCCTCGCCAATCTCTGGGATGATGCGAAGGCCAAGGGAATGAGCGAGCCTGAGCTTCTGGTCTATCGCTCGAACACGCTCGGTTCCGACAAGCGTGTCACCAACTATGGCGGCGGCAATACGTCATCGAAGATCTGGCAGAAGGATTCGCTTACCGGCGAGACTGTCGAGGTGCTTTGGGTCAAGGGCTCGGGCGGCGACAGCGCTTCGATCAAGCTCGACGGCTTCGCCACCCTCTACATGGACAAGCTGCGCGCGCTCAAGGGCCTTTATCGCGGGGTCGAGCACGAGGACGAGATGGTGGGATATCTCCCCCACTGCACCTTCAATCTCAATCCGCGCGCGGCCTCGATCGACACGCCGCTGCATGCTTACGTGCCGAAGCCCTTTGTCGATCACATGCATCCCGATGCCATCATCGCGATCGCCGCAGCGAAGGATTCGAGGGCGCTGACGAAGGAGATCTTCGGCGACGCCATAGGCTGGCTGCCGTGGAAGCGGCCTGGCTTCGAACTTGGCCTCTGGCTGGAGAAATTCTGCCTCGAACATCCCCAGGCCAAGGGTGTCATCCTTGAAAGCCATGGCCTGTTCACCTGGGGCGACACCCCAAAGGAATGCTACGAAACGACGATCTCGGTGATCAACCAGGCGATCGAATGGTTCGAGCGCCGCTCCGAAGGCCTTGCCATCTTCGGCGGCGAAGTGGTGAAGTCGCTCAACACTTCGGCTCGGCGCGCCATCGCGGCGAAACTGATGCCGAAAATCCGGGGCCTGATTTCGGAGAAAAGCCACAAGCTCGGCCATTTCGACGATTCGCCCGCCGTGCTCGAATTCGTCAACTCCAGGGATTTGCGCCCGCTTGCGGCACTAGGCACCTCATGTCCGGATCATTTCCTGCGCACCAAGATCCGGCCGCTGGTCATCGAATTCGATCCGGCGAAACCGGACGTCGATGCCGTCATCGCGCGCCTCGCCGATGATGTCGCCGCCTATCGGGTCGGCTACCAGGCTTATTACGACAGCTGCAAGCATCCGGACTCGCCCGCCATCCGCGATCCCAACGCTGTGGTCTATTTGATGCCGGGTGTCGGCATGTTCACCTTCGCCGGCGACAAGGCGACGGCACGCATCTCTGGCGAATTCTACGTCAATGCCATCAACGTCATGCGTGGCGCCTCGACGGTCTCCTCCTATGTCGGTCTGCCCGCGCAGGAAGCTTTCGACATCGAATACTGGCTGCTCGAGGATTTGAAGCTGCAGCGCATGCCGAAGCCGAAGTCGCTCGCCGGCCAGATCGCGCTGGTCACCGGCGGTGCCGGCGGCATTGGCCGAGCGACCGCCAACCGCCTGCTGCGCGAAGGCGCCTGCGTGGTGCTGGCCGACATCGACGAAACGGCACTCGCCAGCGCCAATGAGGAACTGGCCAAGGCCTATGGCAAGGATTTCGTCCGGCCTGTTGTCATCAACGTCACTTCGGAAGACCAGGTCGTCGCCGGCTTTGCCGAGACGGCGGTCGAGTTCGGCGGCATCGATATTCTGGTGTCCAATGCTGGGCTGGCCTCCTCGGCGCCGATCGAGGAGACGACGCTGGCGCTGTGGAACAAGAACATGGATATCCTGTCGACCGGTTATTTCCTGGTTTCGCGGGAAGCCTTCCGGCTGTTCAGGGTGCAGGGGATCGGCGGCAATGTCGTCTTCGTCGCCTCGAAGAACGGCCTTGCCGCGTCGCCCAATGCCGCCGCCTATTGCACCGCCAAAGCAGCCGAGATTCATCTCGCCCGCTGCCTCGCGCTGGAGGGCGCGGAAGCGCAGATCCGGGTCAATGTCGTCAACCCGGACGCGGTGCTGCGCGGCTCGAAGATCTGGACCGGTGAGTGGAAGGAACAGCGCGCCGCCGCCTACAAGATGTCCACGGACGACCTGGAGGAACACTACCGCTCGCGCTCGATGCTGAAGCGCTCGGTCTTTCCGGAAGACATTGCGGAAGCGATCTATTTCTTCGCTTCCGACATGTCGGCCAAGTCGACCGGCAACATCGTCAATGTCGACGCCGGCAACGCGCAGAGCTTTACGCGGTAACTTGTTAAAGTTGGCGCTGCCCCTCACCCTTACCCTCTCCCCGTTCTTCACGGGGAGAAGGTGCCGGCAGGCGGATGAGGGGCGGCGCCAGCCGTACGCATTCTGGGAGGAACAGCAGTGTCCGAAACCATCATCTCCGCCGACATCGTCGAACGGGACAATGCGGCGCGCAAGGCCGACCTCGAACGCGACTACGCCTCGCTCGGCGAGCGGCTCGACCGGCGCGGCATCGCCATTGACGCCATCAGGGACAATGTCGAGAAATTCGCCGTGGCGATCCCGTCCTGGGGCGTCGGCACCGGCGGCACGCGCTTCGCGCGTTTTCCCGGCGCCGGCGAGCCGCGCGACATCTTCGACAAGATCGAGGACTGCGCGGTCATCCAACAATTGACGCAGGCAACACCGACCGTGTCGCTGCATATTCCGTGGGACAAGGCCGATCCGAACCGGCTGAAGCAGGCGGCCTCGCGCTTCGGCCTCGGCTTTGACGCGATGAATTCCAACACCTTTTCCGACGCCAGGGACCAGACGCTGTCCTACAAATTCGGCTCGCTGTCGCATGCCGACGCCGGCACGCGCCGCCAGGCGGTCGAGCACAATCTCGAATGCATCGAGATCGGCAGGACGCTTGGCTCCAAGGCGCTGACGGTGTGGATCGGCGACGGTTCGAACTTCCCCGGCCAGGTCAACTTCGCCAGGGCATTCGAGCGCTATCTCGATGCGATGAGGCAAATCTATGCCGGGCTGCCGGCCGACTGGAAGCTGTTCACCGAACACAAGATGTACGAGCCGGCCTTCTATTCCACGGTCGTGCAGGACTGGGGCACCAACTACATCATCGCGAAGGAACTCGGCGACCAGGCCTTCTGCCTTGTCGACCTCGGCCACCACGCGCCCAACGTCAACATCGAGATGATCGTGTCGCGGCTGATCCAGTTCAGGAAACTCGGTGGCTTCCACTTCAACGATTCCAAATATGGCGACGACGATCTCGATGCCGGCTCGATCGATCCCTACCGGTTGTTCCTAGTCTTCAACGAGCTGGTCGATGCCGAATTGTCCGGTGCTGAGGGTTTTGACCCCGCCCATATGCTCGACCAGAGCCATAACGTCACCGATCCGATCGAAAGCCTGATGCTGTCGGCGGTAGAGGTGCAGCGCGCCTATGCACAGGCACTGCTGGTCGACCGCAAGGCGCTCGAAGGCTATCAGGACAGCAACGATGCACTGATGGCGACACAGACGCTGAAGGCGGCCTACCGCACCGATGTCGAGCCAATCCTGGCGATGGCGCGGCTGAGGACTGGCGGCGCCATCGATCCCGTCGCGGCTTATCGAGCGGCGGGCTACCGCGCCAAGGTCGCGGCGGAACGTCCGGCGGTCGCCGGCGGTTCCGGCGGGATTGTGTAGTCAACTTCTTCTCTCTCGACCCGACGGGCGACGGCAGCGCTTGAGCACCCCCCTCTGTCCTGCCGGACATCTCCCCCGCAAAGGGGGAGATCAGCAGCTTCGCCGAAGGCGCTGTTCCTGCAACGGCGGTGATTGGCGAAAGCGACGGCGACATCCACTCTCGCCCCTGCGGGGAGATGGCCGGCAGGCCAGAGGGGGCGTCGAGGATCGCCAACTGTCACAATTGGCTGGACTCACCAATCCCAACGGTCTTTCCTAAGCGTCCTTACGCCCGGAGACCCGACATGCATCTTACCCGCCGGACCCTGATCGCCGCCAGTCTTTCACTGACCTTTGCCTTCGTCCCATTCACAACCGTTTTTGCCGCCTCGCCGGCACCCGCCAAGGGCGAGAACGGCATGGTGGTAACGGCCCAGCATCTGGCGTCAGAAGTCGGCATCGACGTGTTGAAGAAAGGTGGCAACGCCGTCGATGCGGCGGTTGCCGTCGGCTATGCCCTTGCGGTCGTCTACCCCAATGCCGGCAACATCGGTGGCGGCGGCTTTATGACCATACGCTTCAAGGACGGCAAATCGACCTTCCTCGATTTCCGTGAACGCGCGCCACTTGCCGCGACCAGGACCATGTATCTCGACAAGGATGGCAATCCGGTGAAGGGCGCCAGCCTCGACGGCTATCTGGCGGTCGGCGTGCCGGGGTCGGTGGCCGGTTTCGAGATGGCCCGCCAGAAATATGGCACCTTGTCCAGGCAAGATCTGATGACGCCGGCGATCAACTATGCCAGGGACGGTTTCATCCTCAATCAGGGCGATGCCGCCTCGTTCGCCGGCAGCGCTGAAAGGCTGGCGAAGGACCCGGCGGCGGCGGCAATCTTCCTCAAGCCCAACGGCAAGCCCTATGGCATCGGCGAGAAGCTGGTCCAGCCCGACCTTGCCGCCTCGCTCTCGGCCATTTCCGACAAAGGCCCCGACGCCTTCTACAAGGGCGCCATCGCCGACGCCATTGTCAAGGCGAGCGGCGCCAGGGGCGGCATCCTGACCAAGCCGGATTTCGAACAATACGCGGTGCGCGAACTGAGGCCCGTGACCTGCAATTACCGCGGTTACGAGATCACCTCCTCGCCGCCGCCAAGTTCCGGCGGCGTTATCATCTGCGAAATCCTCAACGTGCTCGAGAGCTATCCGCTGTCTTACCTCGGCCCGGCTTCGGCCGAGACGGTCCATGTCATGGTCGAGGCCATGCGCCATGCCTATGTCGATCGCAATTCAGCACTCGGCGACCCCGACTTTGTCGACAATCCGGTCTCCAAACTGCTGGACAAAGCCTACGCCAAGAACATCCGCGACAAGATCGACCCGTTCCGGGCCGGCGTTTCGAAGGATCTGATGCCGAAGGGCTTTGGCGAGTCCAAGGAAACCACGCACTATTCGATCATCGACAAGGACGGCAACGCGGTCGCGGTCACCTACACGCTGAACGGCTCCTTCGGCGCCGGCGTCGTCGCCGACGGCACCGGCATTCTGCTCAACAACGAGATGGATGATTTCACCCAGAAGCCCGGCGTGCCCAATCTCTACGGCCTGGTCCAGGGCGAGGCGAACGCCATCCAGCCGAAGAAGACGCCGCTGTCGTCGATGAGCCCAACCATCGTCGCCAAGGACGGCAAGCCGTTCATGGTCATCGGCAGCCCGGGCGGCTCGCGCATCATCACCATCACGCTGGAGGCGATCGTCAACGTCATCGATCACGGCATGAACATCCAGGAGGCGGTCGACGCGCCGCGCATCCACCACCAATGGCTGCCCGACACGGTCTATGTCGAACCGTTCGGCCTGTCGCCCGACACAGAAAGACTGCTGGCCGGCATGGGCTATCACCTCGAGCTCAGCGACCAGACCTGGGGCCAGGCGGCCGGCATCCTTGTCGGCGGCAAGAGCCTGGCGGAAATCGGGAAGGGGGGCGGCGCGCGCTACAATGGCGCCATCGACAGCCGCGCCGCATCGGGCGAGGCGCTCGGATATTGATACCCGGGGTGGCTTTCGATCGAGAGCCTACGGGTCAGCCGCTTTTGGTCTGGAGACCGGCAGGGCTGTCACGTTACCAGGGTGATGGTCGATGCGACAAGCATCAGGGCGGCGATGCCGACGAACAGCGCGTAGATGCGCGGCCGGTCCAGCAGAAGCGCGTTTCCGGAAATCCAGGCCGACGTGGCGCCGCCAAGCGCGAACAGGAAACCGTTGCGATGGCCGAAGGTCATCGACGCGGCCATCAGCCCGCCAATGATCAAGGCGCCGAACACGATGATCACGGCGACCGCGTATCTCTCGAAGTCGTTGCCGCTGCCCATGGCCGGCCCGATCGCATTCAGATTCGGCAGGTCGTCCGGATCGAACGACCCGTATTCGTCTTGCCCCATGGATTCTCGCATCACTGGTTCTCCGCTGACCGGCAACAAACCATCAACACTTGCCGAGTGCAACCCGATCGCGCGTCCCTCTCCGCGTTGACCGTCATCTTCAACACGTTCCGGCCGCTCTTGTCACCGATTTTCCGGCTGTCTGGCTCGAATGCAACAGGCGTCTGCGCCCGGATTGCACGCCGCCATCCCATTCCTTTTGGGCCGTGTCAGCGGAGAAGGATGGTGCCGTTGATGAATTCAGCGCCGGCAGCCTTTTCGCGGCTGCGGCCGGGAGTCGCAGCGCTGCCGGCCTATGCCGGCCCGAGTGCTGATTTGCCGTTACGTGGCATGGCGCGATCTCTACCTGGCGGGCTGCAACGCGAATAATCTGGCCCCGTTCTCCTGGCCCTGCTCGACATAGCCGATGATCTTGAACCAGCGCTCGACATCAGGCCCCTGCAGCCAGCTGCGCGAATGGACGGGCAGGTTGCCGGCGAGCGCCTGGATATGCCTGATATGCCGTTTGCAGAAGCGAACGGTGGAGCCACGGAAAAAATCCTCCTGCGCGGCGAACAGCGTATCGGCGGCGTCGCTGTTTTCATGCCAGGCGATGATCGCCACGGCCTTCTCGCCCTCGACAAGCGCGTGCGCCCGGCCTTCCTTCAAATTCATCATCAGATTGTCGTAGGCGACCTTGCTGTCCTTGCCGGCCGCCGCGTATTCGTCCGACATCCGCTTGGATAGGCCATGAAAGACATCCTCGAGATCCCCGAGCGTCGCTGCACGTGCTCTCATTTCACCTCCTGCAGCCCCGGCAGCGAGTTTGCCCTAGGGATCGCACATCACCAAGCAAATTGAATCCGCTAAGGGCCTGATGAGAGCAAAGTCGTTTTCAGCGAGCCAGGCCGAGGTGGCGCAGCCAAGCACATCGGTCAAAATGGACTCGGCCCGTTCGTGGTGTATGGAAAATGGTCGTTTGCCGAGAACGTCGCGGGCAAATCGACGCTGGGCAAATGCGCTCACGATCTGTGCTTCTACCGTCGCTTTGAAGCTGCCGCGCGCCGAGGTGCGAGCTGGAGACGGGAGCTCCGACTGGGGTACGTGGCCTCAAAGAGCACGGCATCAACGCTGTGGATATTCTCCGATGTGTCTGCGCCAATCCTCGATGAATGTACTTCGCTGGATTTCGTCCTGTGCGGCAAGAAGCGCCGGGCCGATGCGGATGGGGCGGCCGATCCCCGAGTCCATCAATGCCTCGGGTCCGTCGACACCGACGGGCAGGGGGGCGTCCTCGGCAAAGAAGAATGAAGCGTCCTTCGCGACCTGCCGGCCGCGAGCCGACAGGAGATAGTTGAGGAAACGCTTGCCGAGATCGGGATGGGCCGCAGCAGCGGGAATCAAGGCACCCCGCGACAGGATGAGCGCGTAGTCCCGGGGCAGCACGATGCGCAGATCTGGATTGGCGAGCGCCGCCGCATAGGCGTAGGAGCCGAGCACGTTGTAGGCGATGCTGATCCGCCCCGCTGCAAGCTCGCCAAGCACTTCATTGTTGCAGCAGCGCACGATGGTTTCCACGCGGCTCAGAGCTTCGAGCAGTCGCCCGTTTGCCGTAGGTGCCTGGCGGGAATCGTAGAATGCCAAAAGATAGCCGATGCCGGAAGCCTGAATATCGTAGGTTCCTATGCGTGCCCGGTAGGCGTCGGGCTTGCGGCGCAGGAGTTCCAGGAGCGCGTCGTGACTTCTCGGCACATCCTCGGGCGGAACCCGGCGCCGGTCGTAAACGAACACGACGGGTTCGAATGTGAAACCGAAAACCTCGTCCCGCCAATTCCCCCAGTCTGGCACACTCCGTGTTTCAGGCGAGTCGTGCCGTTGGGCGCAGCCGTCGTTGGCGAGCCGAACCAACTGGTCGACCGACGAGGAGAGGAGGATGTCAGCCTCGGAGGTCCCCGCTCTGCATGCGTCCCGTGCCTCGCGGAAAAGATCGTTTGTGACATAGTCTACGTAGTCGATCCGGATGTTAGGGTTGAGTGCCTGGAAATCGCGCAGCAGCGGCCGCATGGCCTCAAGATCCGTCGCCGCGTGGATGACCAGGCGGCCCGCCTCCTTCGCTGTCGCGGGAAAAGTCTCGCTTTCACCTTCGATGGCGCCGGCAAGGGTCGGGACCAGCCAGGCGAGCCCGGCGAGCGCGAGGGTGCGGATGTGCGCTGTCATGGCTGCCCTCGCACGAGCGGCAATTCCAGATAGACACAAAACGGCTCGTTTTCAGATCGCTCGCGGAAACCGAGCTGGCCACGCAGGACCGTCGCGACTTCCGACGCGATGGCGAAACCGAGCCCCGAGGACCCGCGCGCGTCAGGGCTTCGCGAATAGAAGCGGCTGATGATATTCGGCCAATCAGCCTCCTTGATCCCCGGTCCATCGTCGATCACCTCGATTCGACCGAAATTTTCTCGTTGGCGCACACGCACCTCCAGTCTGGCGGTCGCGCCATGACGCAGCGCATTGTCGATCACATTGACGATCGCCTCGCGCAGGCTGAGCATGTCGCCCATCGCCATGAGGTCTTCATCCGCGGGTTCGAAGGAGACGATCATGTCGGGATCCACCGTGATCGGGACGGCGTTGCGAAATGCCATGCGTGCGACATCGTTCAGCGAGACGGGCACGAGCTGGACTGAGTCGAAGCGGTGGATCACCATTGCATGGTTGAGAAGCTGATTAGTGAAGCCGGTTAGTTCGATGGTGCGGCTTTGAACGCGCTTCAGGTGACGGCGATCTTCCGGCGCAAGCCTCTGCTCGTCTATCAGGCTCACCTGGGCGGAAAGCGCCGTCAGCGGCGTGCGGATCTGGTGGGCGCTGTCGGCGATGTAGCGCTGTAGCAGTTTAATGCGCTCGTCAAGGCGGATGATGAAGTAGTTGATGGACGTCACGAACGGAGACAGTTCGTTGGGCACCGCGACAGCGAGGGGTGTCAGATCCTGCGGGTCACGCTGCCGGAGCGCGGCAGCGAGGTCATCGACTGGTCGCAGCGAGTAACGCACCGCCAGCGCTGTCCCGGCGACGGCAAAGAGGCTCATCAGCGCGACCAGCATCGTCGCCCGGACCGTCAGCTCCGAGGCGAGCGCATGGCGGGCCTCGACGGTCTGTGCCACGACGACATAGGCCCAGCCCGGCCCTTCGGGCATGCTCATGGCGTGCGACACGGTTACGGTGCGCACCGGGGCGCCCAGATAGGCGTCATCGCCGAAGATGGGGGCGGCGCGGCTCGCGGAAAGGTCCGCCTCGGCGGCCAGGTCGGCATAGCCGGTCAGGGTCGCGCCCGAAGGATCGATGACCCTGTAGAAGATGCGGTCGTCATTGGCGAGCCCGAGGATTTCGAAAGCCGAGGGCGGAAGGACGAAGCGGAGATTTCCGTCGGCGACGCTGAGGCTCTCGCTCATCTGGAAGGCCGCGCCGAGGAGCAGCCGGTCATAGGCATCGTCGGCGGCGGCGCGCGCGTAAATCCAGGCGGCGGTGATGAGCGTTCCCGCACCCAGCGCCAGAACGACGCCGACGCGCCGCATGAGGCGGGAGAACAACGAACTTCTATGCGGCATCGTCGGAGACCAGTTGATAGCCGCTGCCCCTCAGCGTGACGATCCGCGCGCGCGCGCCTTCCAGTTTCTTGCGCAGGCGCCCGATATAAAGTTCGATTGCGTTCTCGCCCGCGGCCTCCTCGAAGCCGAACAACTGGTCCAGCAGTTCATCCTTGCTGAAGACCTTGCCGGGGCGCGAAGCGAGGATCTCGAGCAAGACGATCTCGCGGCGCTTAAGCTGGATCTCGCGCTTGCCTACCATCACATTGCGGTTGGCGCGGTCGAGGCTGATATCGCCGCAAACGATCACGTTGGTCGGCTCGCCGCCGCTTCGCCGTCGCAGAAGGACACGCGCCCTTGCCTCCAACTCGCGAAAGTCGAAAGGCTTGACCAGATAGTCGTCGGCGCCGAGATCGAGCGCGCTGACCCGGTCGTCCACCTCGGAGCGGGCCGTCAGCACGAGGACGGGGACGCCGCTCCCGGACTGGCGCAGCTTCCTAAGGATGGAGAAGCCGTCGACGCCGGGGAGCATGACATCGAGGATGACGAGGTCGTATTCGGTGAAGCTCAGGATTTCGGATGCGGCAACCCCATCGGTCTCCCAGTCGACGGTGTGGCCCGTCTGCTGAAAGCGCCGGCTAATGGCTTCGCCCACGTCATGAGTGTCTTCGACCAAGAGAATACGCACGCGCCATGACCGCATGGGTCCGTGCCGCCAACAAGTTGATGAAGGGACGCGCTCACAGCTGCGGCAAAGGCGTGACAGGATGGTGACAGGAACGCGGGCTAGTGTGATCGTGCCGGCCCGGTGGAGAGCGAAGGGGCCGGTCGGGGAGGAAATCGGACATGTCCACTGATACGCCAGGCCCAATGGCCTGATGTAGCGATCGGCGTGCGGAATTTTCTCGCCACCGCTCAAAATCCCGTGGGAGGAACCCTATGAAGCAAGTTTTCAGCAGTGCCCTTTTTGGCGCGGCGATGGCCGCTCTGGCATTTGCAGCATCCGCACAGGCGGAACCGACGAAGCCGGAATGCCTTGCCGGCGCCAAGCCCGGCGGCGGCTTCGACTTGACCTGCCGACTTGCGGCCAATGCTCTGCTCGAGACGAAGCAGATTTCCAAGCCCATGGCCGTCACCTACATGGAAGGCGGAGTCGGTGCCGTCGCTTACAACCACGTTATCGGCAAGCGCGGCAAGGACGGAAACGTGATCACCGCGGCGTCTTCCGGATCAGCGCTGCTCTTCGCCCAGGGCAAGTTCGGCCAGTATGATGAGAACGCCGTGCGCTGGCTCGGTGCGCTCGGCGCCGACTATGGCGTGCTCGTCGTCGCGGCGGATTCGCCCTACAAGACACTCGGCGAACTGGTCGAGGCCTACAAGGCCGATCCGGCTAGCTTTGCAATTGCGGGTGGCGGCGCCGTGGGCTCGCAGGACTGGATGAAGGGTTCACTGCTCGCCAAGGCGGCCGGCCAGGAGCCCAAATCCATGCGCTATGTCGCGCTTGAAGGCGGTGGCGCGGTTCTGACCGCCCTCGAAGGCGGCCATGTGAAAGTCGGTTCGGGCGATGCGGCGGAGATGGTCAAGCACCATGTTGCCGGCAAGGTCCGCATCCTTGCGGTCATGTCGCCGGAACGTCTGCCGGGTGATCTTACGAATGTTCCGACCGCCCATGAACAAGGCTTCGACATCGATTGGCCGGTCTGGCGCGGCTACTATGTCGGCAAGGACGTCTCGGATGCGGATTACGACTGGTGGGTGGATGCTTTCAAGAAAGCTTCCGAAACGTCGGAATTCGCCAAGGAGCGTGAAGCGCGGGGCCTGTTCGAGTTCACCCTGCTTGGCAAGGACTTCGAGGATCGCGTGAAGTCGGATGTCGCCCGCTTCAAGATCCTCGCCAAGGAAGCCGGCATGTAGTGCGACGCCCTCGCAGGTTCCCGTCAAGACACAAGGCGGACGACCCTCGCCATCGGCATGCCGATGGCGAGGGCGGAAAACGAGGAAGGCAGCGGACAGCGGCCGCGGTCTCGGAAAATAAAGGAATACCCATGTCTGATGAATCGCATCCCTCTCCGCGGGCCGTGCAGGTGATCGGCCGCGGCGCCGCCATATGTCTGCTCGCGCTTGCCGTCGCCTACGGTATTGGCGGAAGCGTCATCGAATACTCCTTCTCCTCCGATCCCCTAGGCCCGCGGGTCTTTCCCATAGCGCTCGCCGTGGTGCTCGGCCTGCTTGCCGTCTGGTATTTCTTCTCGCCTGGCTCCGCGGAGGGGTTTCCGTCCGGCGCTCTGCTTGCCCGCGTGCTCGCGCTGCCGGTTCTCCTGGTCGTTTCCGTCGTCCTGTTCGAACCGGCAGGCTTTGCCGTTTCCATTTTCGTCCTAACGCTCGGCTCCGCACTTATCTTCGGAGCGTCGCCGGGTAAGGCGCTCATCGGAGCGGCCGGCCATGCCACCCTCTGGTGGGTCGTCTTCTCCTACCTGCTGGAAGTCTACCTGCCGTCCGGCACGCTCTTCGGACGCTGAGGCAAGGTCGGATCGGAAAGGTTAATCATGAACCTCGAATATCTCTGGCAGGGTTTTGCGGTCGCTCTGACCGGACAGAACCTGCTCATCGGCCTCATCGGCTGCTTCATCGGTACGCTCGTCGGCGCACTGCCAGCCATTGGCCCCATCAATGGCATAGCCCTGCTGCTTCCCATTGCTTATACGATGGGCCTGCCAGCGGAGAGCACCATGATCCTGCTCGCGGCGATCTATTGCGGCGCCGAATATGGCGGCCGCATTTCCTCGATCTTGCTGAATGTGCCAGGGGATGCCGGCGCCGTCATGACGGCAATGGACGGCTATCCCATGGCACGCCAGGGGCGTGCGGGAGAAGCACTCGCCCTCTCTGGCATCGCCTCCTTCGTGGGCGGCATACTCGGTTCCATCGGCCTGGCGCTGTTCGCGCCCCTGCTGGCCGGTCTGGCGATCGGTTTTGGTCCCGCCGAATACTTCGTGCTGATGATGTTTGCCTTTGCGACGCTGGGTTCGATGGTCGGCAGCTATCCTGCAAAGACGCTCATCGGCTGCACGCTCGGTCTGATGCTGGCAACGGTCGGTCTCGACGCAACGTCTGGGGCCTACCGCTTCACCTTCAACGAGCCGGAGCTTGGCGACGGCATCGAGTTCGTCGTGCTCGTCATCGGCTTGTTCTCGATCTCCGAAGCGCTGATCATCCTGGAAAACCAGGGGCGTGGCATGACTGTAATCCGCGAACTGGGTCGGATGACCGCACGGATGAGCGATATCGTGAAGTGCACCGGCACGACCCTGCGCAGCTCGCTCATCGGCTTCGTCATCGGTGTTCTGCCGGGCACGGGCGCCTCGGTCTCGAGCGCCATCTCCTACACGACGGCCAAGCGCTTGTCCGATACCGAAGGGACCTTCGGCAAGGGCGACGTGCGTGGTCTCGCCGCGCCCGAAGCGGCCAACAACGCGACGGCCTGCGGCGCCTTCGTGCCTATGTTGACGCTCGGTGTTCCCGGTTCGGGCACCACCGCCGTCATGCTTGGCGCACTGATGCTCTACAACATCCAGCCTGGCCCTATGCTACTCACCGAACGGCCCGAGATCGTGGGCGGTCTCGTCGCCTCGCTCTTTGTAGGCAACCTGATCCTGCTGGCACTCAACCTGCCGCTCGTGCAGATATTCGCTCGCGTCCTGACCGTGCCTAACTGGCTGCTCGTGCCGGGCATCTTGGTCCTGTCGATCGTCGGCGTCTATTCCACTCACTCGTCGGTCTTCTCGATTTTTCTGATGATGAGCATCGGCATGGTGGGTTGGCTCCTGCGTAAGGCGGGCTTCGAGATGGCGCCGATCATCCTCGGCTTCGTACTGGGCCGGCTGATGGAGGTGAACCTGCGCAACGCTTTGGCGATCAGCGGCGGTGATCCGTCTATCCTCTTCAGCAGTACCATCTGCAACCTGCTCTGGGTTCTGGCCGCGGCCGTCGCCATCGTGCCTTTCTACCTGTCGCGGCGTTCCCGCCGGCGCAAGATGCTGATGGCCACCGAATGAGGGGGCCGCCAGGCGAGCGGCGCCTTACTGCCTGGCGCGGACTGGCACGTCCCGATCAAGGTGTGGCGATATTCTGGGCCGCGCCTCAGCCCGAATTGCGTAGGCAGTGACCCGGCCGACCATGCGCTTCGTGCCGGTGAAGACGCGCCCGAGCAGCAGAGTTGCACCGAGTTCCATTGATGCTCGACCCGTCAGCTCACGCGGATATCGAACCGTTGCGCTCCATCTATCCGAGTTCGGGGTTGGGCGCCGATGGGCGGAACGGGATCGAGCAACTGCTTGCCGTCGTCAACGACAACAATGGCAAGCATACCGGCCAGCGCGCGGGTGGGAATCTGTCATGTGTCAACCTTCGGTCTCCAGATATTCCAGAGATACCCCGTTGCCATTCAATGGGTCGGTTTCCATCATTCATTAAGTCCAATCAGCGAACGCATCAGCGTTGCTCTTGCCGAAGCCAGATGCGCTTCGCAGGCTCGCTCAATTCGCTCGGAGTCGCGGCTTTCAAGGGCGTCGATATAGGCGAGATGCTCAAGGATCGCCGCTTGGTTGCGCTGCTTTTCGTCCCGCTTGTTCCACTGATAGTGGTAGTGAAAAATGAAGGTAATGATGTCATAGAAATCGTCGATGAAGCGATTGGGCGAAGCTTCGTTTATGAGCCGATGAAACCGGTTGTCGAGACCGGAGAAGTCGTGAAAGCGGCTTTCAATCCGTTTCAGCAGTTCGGTATGCGCGCTCTTGAGCGCGGCGAGTTTTCCCCACAGAGGAGAGTTGTCAGGCTGCCTCGAAAACAAATGCGCCGATCGTAACTCGAACATCACCCGGATCTCGAACAGCTCGAGGGCGAAGTCTTCGGTGAAGCCCTTGAATAGCCAGCCGGTATTCGGCCTTTTTTCGAGCAATCCAAATCGGCTAAAGCGAATGAGGAACTCGCGAATTCCATTGGTCGCAACACCGAATTGCCGCGCAAGCTCAAGTTCGTTGATGCTGGTGCCGGGTCTGGTGTCACCCCGCAGCATCCACTCCATGAACTGCTGTTCGACGTGCTTGGCTCGGGACGTGGTTTCGTCGTCGGGGTAGTAGTCGCTATCCTCCACCGCACGGCCCGCCGTCCTCACGCCGCTGCGCTCGGCGACAAGTTGGCGGTGAGCAAGTTCCTGTAGAACCTTTCGGACGGTCGTGCGGCTCACTCCCACTCGCCGTCTGAGCTCATTTTCGGACGGTAATTCACCAGCCAATTGTCCATCGCGCAGCATGGTGGCGACGCGGTTGAAAGCCTTCTTGTAGACGGTGTCGGTTCGCATCGGACTTGCCTCTCAGCAACCTTGTCCTTTTTGCATGAACTTTATCCATAAAAAACAACTTGACCAAGCGGGGTTGATTGTTTTTTATCGATAAGAGGAAGCTAAAATAAAGCCTTGGTTCTGACGCCCCAAGCTTACGCAAGCCTGGGCG
This sequence comes from Mesorhizobium sp. B2-4-17, assembly GCF_006441275.1. Lineage (NCBI taxonomy): Bacteria > Pseudomonadati > Pseudomonadota > Alphaproteobacteria > Hyphomicrobiales > Phyllobacteriaceae > Mesorhizobium > Mesorhizobium sp. B2-4-17. The sequence goes on from NZ_VFUX01000021.1 coordinate 27,168, forward strand.
GGGAGGGGGTTTTGCCCAAAACGGAAAACACCAGCACCGCTGTTAGCCAAGCCTCAATGCTTGCGCCGAAGAGGCCGGGCGCCGTCCCTGGCCTGGCGCTCGGATTGGCATTGCTGGGCGCCGGCCCGGTCATCATATTGCTGTTGCTGATAGCCGTTCTCAGTTTCCTGTCACCCTATTTCCTGACCGGGCGCAATCTCAGCAATATCCTCGGCCAGACCGCCGTCATCTCGGTTGTCGCAATGGGCCAGCATTTGGTGATCCTCACACGCGGCATCGACCTTTCGGTCGGATCGAACGTCGCACTGGCTTCCGTCGTCGGCGCCCTTAGCTTTCATGCCGGCGCTCCCGCCATCGCGGTTATCGCGGTGATGGTTGGCTGCGGTGCGGCGGTGGGCGCCATCAACGGGCTCTTCTACGTCTTCGGGCGGCTGCCGCATCCTTTCATAATCACCCTGGCAACCTTGAGCATCGCCAAGGGCTTGGCGCTTCAACTGGCCGATGGGCGCGCCATTCCTGGAATGCCAGATTCGATAGATGCGCTGGGGCGCGATGCGGTCTGGGGTCTGCCGGGATCGGTCTTTGTCGTTGCAGGCGTTGCGGCGGTCCTTTTCGCTGTGGCCAAGACGATGGTCTGGGGGCGGTGGATTTATGCTGTCGGCGGTCGCCCCGACGCTGCCTTGCGCATGGGCATTCCTGTGCACTGGGTCCTGGTCTCGGTCTACGTGATCTCGGGGCTGTGCGCCGGCATTGGCGCGGTCATACTCGCCGGCCGCACCGACGCCGGTTCCCCCCTGTTTGGCAATTTGCTTGAACTGGATACGATCGCGGCGGTGATTATCGGCGGTGCCAGTTTTCTCGGCGGCCGTGGCCATCTCGGCCATGCCCTAATCGGCGCCATCATGATTGGCGTCATCCGCAACGCACTCAACCTGCTCAACGTCAACGTCTTCTTCCAGCTCATTGTCATCGGCGTGGTCATCGTTATCGCGGTCGAGTCCGACGTGCTGCGCAACTATCTCGAAGGGCGTGTGCGTGTCATGCAGGCTGGGAGGCAGTGATGAGCGCCGTTGCGACCAATGCCGATCGGGCCGCCATTGCCGACCAACCCGTGCTGGCCGTACGCGGTGCCACCAAGCGTTTCGGTTCGGTTCTGGCCCTGGACGACGTCAGCATCGAAGTGCGGCAAGGCGAAATCGTCGGCCTGCTCGGCGACAATGGCGCGGGCAAGTCGACGCTGACCAAATGCATCAGCGGCGTACACCAACTCGATGCCGGGGCGATTGTCCTGGATGGTGCGCCGACGCAGATACGCTCCCCCGCGGATGCGCGCTTCGCCGGTATCGAGACCGTCTACCAGGATCTGGCGCTGTTCGACAATCTGACGCCCGGGCAGAACTTCTTTGCCGGTCGCGAATTGGCCTGGCCGCAATGGCTTCCGCGCGGCTTGCGATTTCTGCAGCAGCGCAGGATGGACGCCGAGACCCGTGTCCTGCTGGCAAACCTCAGGGTCACCCTGCCGCGGCTCGACGCGGTCGTCGCCATGATGTCCGGGGGACAAAGGCAAGCCATCGCCGTCGCCAGGTCCACCGTATTTGCCCGCAAGGTGGTCATCCTGGATGAGCCGACCGCTGCACTCGGTCTGCGTGAATCACGCCAAGTGCTCAATCTGGTTGCTGCGCTCCGCGACCAGGGCAATGCCGTGATCCTGATAACTCACAATATGGAGCATGTCGTCGAACTCGCCGATCGCGCCGTGGTGCTTCGCCAGGGCCGCAAGGTCGGCGAGCTGGTGCCGACCAGGCACAACAAACAAGAGCTGGTTTCCATGATCGTTGGAGCCTGATCCGTTCGAGATTTTGGGGACCGTTGCGGCCCTCAAATGCCTGAGGCCTTCCCCACCGGGAGGCGTCTCAATTCAAGGGAGGAATGGAATGCCAATCAACCGAAAACTGTTTGCAGGGATCGCTATCGCGGTCGTGTTTGCGCTGCCGGCTTCGGCAGCAGACAAGATCAAGATCGGCCTGATCACCAAATTCCCAGTGCCGTTCTATTCGACCATGGAACAGGCCGCCAAGAAATACGCGGCCGCTCATCCTGAAATCGAGCTGGTTACCGGCCAGGGTCAGGCCGCGACCGACATCGAGGGCCAGATTGCGCTGATCGAGTCCATGATCACGCAAGGCGTCAAGGGCCTGGCTGTCACTCCGGTCGACCCGACGGTTGCGCCGGCGCTCGACAAGGCGGTCGCTGCCGGCATCAAGGTGGTTCTCGTCGACAACAGCATTCCCAACTGGAAAGGTCAAACAGCGCTGGTCTCGACCAACAACCTCAACGGCGGCAAGATCGCCGGGGAGTACCTCAAGACCGTGCTGAAGAGTGGCGACAAGATCGGTATCCTGCAGGGCGTTCCCGGGGTGCCGGCACTGGACGACCGCGTCACCGGCATGATGCAGGGGTTGGGCGACGTCAAGGTCGACGTTGTCGGCAAGGGCGCAACCAACTGCACGCTCGAACTTGGCACGTCGGTGACCGAAGACATCCTCACCGCCAATCCCGATCTCAAGGCGATCTACTCGGCCTGTGGCCCGCCAATCCCAGGCGCCGTCAAGTCGATCAGCAATGCGGGCATGGCCAATCATAAGATCATACTGGTCGGCTTCGACGCCTGCTGCGGCGAGATCGAAGCGATCAAGTCGGGTGCGGAAGACGCCAGCGTTGCACAATTTCCGGCAAAGATGGGCGAGCTTGGCATCGATACTGTGGTCAAGGCGATCCGCGGAGAGGCCGTCGACGCCAATGTGGACACCGGCGCTGGCCTCGTGACGCCGCAGAACGTCAAGGACTTCGAATAAGCTCCCACACCTTGGCCCGGCGGTCTTCTCAACCGCCGGGTTCTTTTTGGAACACTCCAAGGAAGGTGATCCGCATGAAAGCGCTCGTTTGCCGACGACCCGGCGAACTGATCTTCGAAGATCGCTCCCCACCCGGCCCGCCGGGGGCAGGATGGGCGCTGGTCAGCATCAGCCATGTCGGTATATGTGGCACCGATTATCACATCTTCGAAGGCAAGCATCCCTACCTGGCCTATCCACGTGTCATGGGGCATGAACTCGCAGGCACGGTGACTGCGATCGGGGAAGGCGTCCCTATCCGCATCGGCGAACGCGTCGTCGTAAATCCTTATTTTGCTTGCGGCAGATGCATAGCCTGCCGTGATAACAAGCCGAATTGCTGCGTATCGATCGAGGTGTTGGGCGTTCATCGCGACGGCGGTATGTGTGAAGAGTTGCTCGTGCCTGCCGACAATCTCTATCCGATCGGAGGATTGTCGCTCGACCATGCGGCGGCGATCGAATTCCTGGCCATCGGTGCCCACGCGGTGCGGCGCTCCCAACTTGCCGCCAGGAAACGTGCTCTGGTCATCGGCGCCGGCCCTATCGGACTCGGCACGGCGCTATTTGCACGTATTGCCGGCCAGATAGTGACGATCATGGACGTCCGCCGGGAAAGGCTAGATTTCGCCGAAGGTCAACTCGGTTTCCCCGTTATCGATGGACTTTCGTTGTCGCCCGCCGACCTGGTGCGGGAGCGAACCGATGGCGAGTGTTTCGACCTTGTTTTTGATGCGACCGGCAACAGGGCGTCGATAGAGGCCGCTTTCGCTTATGTGGCGCATGGGGGAGCCTTGATAATGGTCAGCGTCATCAAGGAGGAGATCAGCTTTTCCGATCCCGAATTCCACAAGCGCGAGATGATGTTGATGGGCAGCCGCAACGCGCTTCGAGTCGACTTTGACCACGTCATGGCGGCAATGCACGATGACACCGTTCCTGTGGCCAAGCTTATAACGGACCGCACGACCCTGCGCGACAGCCTCCGCGATATCCCGCATTGGGTCCACCAAAAGTCGGGGCTTATCAAGGCGGTGATAGCCGTTTAGGCTGTTCACTGAGGCACCCCAACACACAAGGGAAGCAAAAGTCGTCCGAACCATCCGGTTGGCAATGGCCGCCATCAATGCCTCGTTCACCAAGGTGTCCTGGGAACTGTTGGCGGCCGGCAGTTGCGTGGGACGCGGGAAGACCAGCATGCCGACTTCCACGCGGTCATGGCCGCAGACCACCAGGTCCTGGACCAGCCCGCCGAATGACTCCAGCATGTCGAGCCGCAGCTTGCCGGCCTGCACCCATGTGCCGGTCATCAGCTTGAAGTCGTCCGCCACCCGCCCGTCGAAGACAAGGCCACGGTCGACTCGTTATTCAAGCTGAAGTAGATGGCAAGACTTTCGGCAAATTTGGAGTTCTTATGGCTGGACCTGCCACTGCTGAAGCGTATAGCGGCGGCTGCTCAGGTGGGCTTTCGCGCTGTCGAGTTGCACTGGCCCTACGACACGCCAGCAATTGTGGCAAAACGAGAGACCAAGCGAAATTCAGCTTCGCTATGGTTTGATGAGGCTTTGGCAGTTCGCCAATAAAAGAAAACTTGGATTGCGAAATGCGGAATCGACGGAAAAATCTTAAAATAAGTGATGGTGCCCAGAGGCGGATTCGAACCACCGACACGCGGATTTTCAGTCCGCTGCTCTACCAACTGAGCTATCTGGGCCTGTTCCGGCTAACGAATAACTCGCGCTCCGGATTTCACGGGAAGCGCCGTGGGCGCCCCTTGAAAGCGCGTGGGTTATAGCATGGGAATCCGGCCTGTCCAGCGCCTAGATGTGGATTTCCTGCAGGAAAAGAAATGCTGCCCGATGGGCTGCTTCCGTGCCATGCGCGCGCCTGTTTGGCGCTTGCCAATCCCTTGCGGAAGTTGGACCGCGCCATGCCGGTCAGCTTGCGGATGGATTTGTTGAAGGTGCTGAGCGAGCCGAAGCCAGGGTTCATCGCAATGCGCGGCACGTTCGCGTCCTGATGCATCAACAGCGCCGGCGCGCGGTTCAGCCGCAACAGCTCGATATGTTCATTTGAGCGTCATACCCGTCGCGCTTTGCCCGGCTGAACTCGAGCGGCTGGACGGCGGCAGCCTGCACGCGGCATAAGGCTATGGCGTGAACATATGCCCGGAGGTTGGCGTGGCCAGACATCCCAGGATCACTTTCATCGGCGCCGGCTCGACCGTGTTCATGAAGAACATCGTCGGCGACGTGCTGCAGCGGCCAGCCCTTTCAGGCGCGACGATCGCGCTGATGGACATCAATCCGCAGCGGCTGGAAGAGAGCGCCGTCGTCGTCAACAAGCTGATCGCGACGCTCGGCGTCAAGGCGCAGGCCGAGACCCATTCCGACCAGCGCAAGGCGCTCGCCGGCGCTGACTTCGTCGTCGTCGCCTTCCAGATCGGCGGCTACGAGCCGTGCACCGTCACCGACTTCGAGGTGCCGAAGAAATACGGCCTGCGCCAGACCATCGCCGATACGCTCGGCGTCGGCGGTATCATGCGGGGCCTCAGGACCGTTCCGCATCTGTGGACAATCTGCGAGGACATGCTGGCCGTCTGCCCGCAGGCGACCATGCTGCAATACGTCAACCCGATGGCGATCAACACCTGGGCGATCGCAGAGAAATATCCTGACATCAGGCAGGTCGGGCTGTGCCACTCGGTGCAAGGCACGGCGATGGAACTGGCGCACGATCTCGACCTTCCCTATGAGGAGATCCGCTACCGCTCGGCCGGCATCAACCACATGGCCTTCTATCTCAGTTTCGAGCATCGCCAGCCGGACGGTTCCTACCGCGACCTTTATCCCGACCTCATCCGCGCCTACCGCGAGGGCCGCGCCCCCAAGCCCGGCTGGAATCCGCGCTGCCCCAACAAGGTGCGTTACGAGATGCTGACGCGGCTCGGTTATTTCGTCACCGAAAGCTCGGAGCATTTCGCCGAATACACGCCCTATTTCATCAAGCAGGGCCGCCCCGACCTGATCGAGAAATACGGCATTCCGCTCGATGAATACCCCAAGCGCTGCGTCGAGCAGATCGAGCACTGGAAGGGACAGGCGCAAGCCTATCGTTCGGCCGACCGCATTCAGGTCGAACAATCGAGGGAATATGCCTCCTCGATCATGAATTCGGTCTGGACGGGCGAGCCGTCGGTCATCTACGGCAATGTCCGCAACAATGGCTGCATCACTTCGCTGCCGCGCGATTGCGCCGCCGAAGTGCCATGCCTGGTCGATGCCTCCGGCATCCAGCCGACCTATATAGGCGGCCTGCCGCCGCAGCTGACGGCGCTGATCCGCACCAACATCAACGTCCAGGAACTGACGGTGCGCGCGCTGATGGCTGAGAATCGCGAGCACATCTACCATGCGGCGATGATGGATCCGCACACATCAGCCGAGCTCGATCTCGACCAGATATGGTCACTGGTCGATGATCTCCTGGCCGCCCACGGCGACTGGCTGCCGGCTTGGGCGCGCACCACAGCGCCGCGCGTCCATCTTGGACGCGCAAAGGACGCGGTAGCACTTTGATTTTGCGCGTGATCCTTTCCGGAGATCGATTTTCGGGGTCAGGCGCTGCCCGCAAGACCGGGGCGGCCTGACGGTGCGATCCCAGCCCTATTTCGGCTCGTCGGCGTCGGGGTCTTCCTCGTCGTCCCGGGCGGGGATGACATAGGCGCCCTTCAGCCAGCGGTTGAGGTCGATGTCCTTGCAGCGCTTCGAGCAGAATGGATAGGTCTCGCGCGCCGACGGCTTGCCACATTCGGGGCAAGGGCGCTTGGGCCGCAGCGGCGTCACCTTGTCGTCGAGGCTCATGGCCGCGCGGACTGCCAGCTTTGATGGATCTTGAAGCCTTCGCCGGAAAGCAGCGCCACCGTCTCGTAGAGCGGCAGGCCGACGATGTTGGTGTAGGAGCCGACGAGCTTGACGACGAAGGCACCGGCGAGGCCCTGGACGGCATAGCCGCCGGCCTTGCCGCGCCATTCGCCCGAGGCGACATAGGCATCGATCTCCTCGCGCGGCAGCCGCTTGAAACGCACCCGCGTCTCGACCAGCCGCTGGCGCAGCTTGCCGCCCGGCGTGATCAGGCAGATGCCGGAATAGACCCGGTGCGAACGGCCGGACAACAGCCCGAGGCAATTGGCGGCGTCATCCAGTGTTTCGGCCTTGGGCAGGATGCGCCGTCCGACCGCGACCACCGTGTCGGCGGCCAGCACGAAGCTTGGCGCATAGTCCGTCTCGGTCTTCAGCGAGGCAAGCGCCTTCTCGGCCTTTTCCTGGCACAGGCGCTTGGCCAGTGAGCGCGGATGCTCGGCACGCAGCGGTGTTTCGTCGACATCGGCGGGCAGCACACGGTCCGGTTCGATACCGGCCTGCTGCAAGAGTTCGATGCGGCGCGGGGAACCCGAGGCAAGCACCAGCTTGTGCAAAATGCTCATTGCGTTCCGGCCGGGCCTTGATCTTACTTGAAGCGGTAGGTGATGCGGCCCTTGGTCAGGTCGTATGGCGTCATCTCGACCAGAACCTTGTCGCCGGTCAGCACGCGGATGCGGTTCTTACGCATGCGGCCGGCCGTATGGGCGATGATCTCGTGTTCGTTTTCGAGCTTCACCCTGAACATCGCGTTGGGCAACAATTCCGTCACGACACCAGGAAACTCGAGGACTTCTTCCTTCGGCATTCGATACCTTTGCTTGGATGGCAGTTCCGGCGCCTAGAGCATGATGCCGAAAAGTGTGAAGCGGTTTTCGGACAACATCATGCTCTACTCTTTGACCTGGAGGCGGATTCGGATTTCAGGTCGAACAGACCCCAAATCATCCGACTCCAGCCGGAATTTCGGCGGAACCTATATGATAATCGTGCGCTTGTGAACACGCTTAATCCGTCGCGTTTTTTGCTTCTGGAAGCAAAAAACGTCGGCTTATGCGCAACTTCAGCCGCTCGCGCACATCGCGATAGGCCGCCATGATCTGTTCGCGCGTGCCGCCGGCATCGGTTGGGTCCGGCGTCGGCCAATATTCGACCTCGACGGCGAGCGAGCGGGTGAGCTCGAGCGCGGCGTGGTGCGCCTCCGGCGCCAGCGTCACGATCAGATCGAAATAGTCGTCCTCGAGATCGTCCAGCGTCCTCGGGTGACGGTCGTCCAGCGACAGGCCTTCCTCGGCAAGCACGGCATCGACGAACGGGTCACGCTCGCCGGCGCGCACGCCGGCCGAGGCGACGAAAATGGTAGCGGGCAGCATCCGGCGCACCAGTTGCTCGGCCATCGGCGAGCGCACGGCATTCATGCCGCACAGGAACAGGATCGAGCGGGGCAGGGCGCCGGGTGCCAGGGATCAGCCCCGCCAGTGCAGCACGCAGACCAGCGTGAACAGCCGGCGCGCCGTATCGAAGTCGATGTCGATCTTGCCGGAGAGCCGGTCCATCAGCGTCTGCGAGCCCTCATTGTGCAGGCCCCGGCGGCCCATGTCGATGGCCTCGATATGGCTCGGCGTCGAGGAGCGGATGGCGTCGTAATAGCTTTCGCAGATCATGTAGTAGTCCTTGACGATGCGCCGCAGCGGCGTCAGCGACAGAATATGGGTGACGACCCCGGTGCCGTCCTCGCGCGCCACGGCAAAGACCAGGCGCTGTTCGGCCAGTGACAGTTTCAGCCGGTAGGGGCCTGTGCCGCTGTCATTGACGGGCCGGAAACTGTTCTCCTCGATCAGGTCGAAGATCGCCACCGCCCGCTCATGCTCGACATCGGGCGTCGAACGGCCGATCGATTCATCGAGTTCGACATCGATCAGTTTTGCGCGGGTTTGATCGGAGCCCGTCATATCAGCCTACATGTTCAACCGTATGGCGACGGAGCGGCCATGCGCGTCGAGCCCTTCCGCCCTGGCGAGCGCGATCGCCGCCGGCGCCAGAACGCGCAACTGCTCCGGTCCAAGTCTGAGCACCGAGGTGCGCTTGACGAAGTCGAGCACCGACAAGCCCGACGAGAACCGCGCCGAGCGTGCGGTCGGCAGCACGTGATTGGAGCCGCCGACATAGTCGCCGATGGCTTCGGGCGTGTGGCGGCCGAGAAAGACGGCGCCGGCATTGCGCATCCGCGACAGGAAGCCTTCGGCATCGTCGATGGCCAGCTCGACATGCTCGGCCGCGATGCGGTCGACCAGCGGCAGTGCGGCCTCGATGGTCGGAACTTCGATCACCGCGCCGAAATCACGCCAGCTCGCCGCGGCCGTCTCGCCGCGTGGCAGGCTCTGCAACTGGCGTTCGACGGCCCGTTCGACAGCTTTGCCGAAGGCCGGATCGTCGGTGATCAGGATCGACTGCGCCGACACATCGTGTTCGGCCTGGGCCAGCAGATCGGCGGCGATCCAGTCCGGATCGTTGTCGCCGTCGGCCACCACGAGTATTTCCGAGGGGCCGGCGATCATGTCGATGCCGACCGTGCCGAACACCTGCCGCTTTGCCGCCGCCACATAGGCATTGCCGGGGCCGACGACCTTGGCCACCGGACGGATCGTTTCGGTGCCATAGGCAAGGGCCGCGATCGCCTGCGCGCCGCCGACGCGGTAGATTTCGGAAACGCCTGATATGTCGGCCGCCACCAGCACCAGTGGCGGTATGGCGCCGCCGGAGGCAGGCACGCAGATGGCGATGCGTTCGACGCCGGCAACCTTGGCCGGTATGGCGTTCATCAGCACCGAGCTTGGATAGCTTGCGGTGCCGCCCGGCACATAGAGGCCGACGGCTTCGATCGCCGTCCAGCGCCAGCCGAGCTCGACGCCGGCGGCATCCGTGTAGCGATTGTCCTTCGGAAGCTGCTGCTCATGATAGGCGCGTATCCGGTCGCACGCGAATTCCAGCGCCTTTATCGTTGGCGCATCGGCGCCCTCATAGGCGCGGGCGATTTCGTCCTTCGTTACGGCAATGCCGATGCTTTTGAGGTCGGCGCGGTCGAATCGGCTGGAATAGTCGATCAGCGCCGCGTCGCCCTCGGCGCGTACCCGCGCGATGATCTCGCGCACCGCGGTCTCGACGTCGGCGGACACTTCCCGCTTGGTGGTGAGGAAGGCGGCGAAACGCTGCTCGAAATCGGCGTCGGAGTGGCGAAGCGTGATGGCCATGAGACGCTCAAGCCCTATGCACGGGACGTGACGTGGCTTGCCACGCGCCGCCGATGTCGGCAAGGCGGGCCTCGATGCACTCGACATCGAGCATGATGGTGCCGCCGCCCGAAAAGATCAGCTCGACGATGCCGGCGGGCTTGCTGATCTCGATGAAGCTGATGGCCAGCAGGGACAGCACCTCGGCCGGGTTGTCGCGGGCAATGCCGTTGGTCTTGGCGCCCAGCACCCGGTCGAAATGCAGCACCGCCTGGCGCCGCTCGTTATGCTGGCGAAACAGGCCTGACTTCGCCTCCCAGACGAAGCGGTTCATGGTCAGCACGAAACGCTTGGCCGCGGGCAGATATTGGAGGTCCGAAACTTTCATCACGGCATCCTGGACATGGGCCGAGACGATGCCCAGGTCCTGGTCGTCGAGCGCGATAAGCTTGAGGGCATTCATGCGGATTTCGCACCTGAAAGTTGACTGTTCAGCCTTCTGTTAGAGCATGATCCCGAAAAGTGGAAACCGGTTTTGGCAAAGATCATGCTCGGACAAAACAGGCTCTAGGCGGTCTTTTCGAAGCACGCAACCGCCATAGAGGTTCTGCGACAGGACAATCGCTTCAGCTTTGCGCTGGCCCCACCGCCCTGCCGGGCACTTCTCCCCGTATAGGGACGGGGTAAAAGGACGCCCCCGATCGCGGATGCCGTCAGGCAAATGAGGGGCGGTGCCGACTCGACAATTGCCCATTGGACGCCGCCTTGAAGCGGCTGCCTTGGGGTCGCTAAGCGGAAATCCGCTCGATCAACGCGCCGCAATTGGACAGCTTTTCCTCCAGCCGCTCGAAGCCGCGGTCGAGATGGTAGACCCGGTTGACCGTGGTCTCGCCTTCGGCCGCCAGGCCGGCGATGACCAGCGACACCGAGGCGCGAAGATCGGTCGCCATCACCGGTGCGCCTTTCAGCTTAGCCACGCCGTCGACGATCGCCGTCTGGCCGGAAAGCGTGATGTGGGCGCCGAGCCGGGCCAGTTCCTGGACATGCATGAAGCGGTTCTCGAAGATGGTCTCGGTGATGCGCGACTTGCCCTTGGCCATGGTCATCAGGCCCATGAACTGCGCCTGCAGATCGGTCGGGAAGGCCGGGAAGGGCGCCGTCGTCACGTCGACAGGCGAAATGCCGGCGCCGTTGCGCTTGACGCGGATGCCGGAATTGGTCTGCGTGATCTCGGCGCCGGTCTGCGAAATCACGTCCAGCGCTGTCTGCAAAAGCTCGGGACGCGCGCCTTCGAGCACGACGTCGCCGCCGGTCATGGCGACCGCCATGGCGTAGGTTCCGGTCTCGATGCGGTCGGGGATCACGCGTACGCGGGCGCCCGACAGCGCCTCGACCCCATCGACGGTGATAACAGGCGTGCCGGCGCCAGAAATTTTCGCGCCCATGGCGTTGAGGCAATCGGCGAGATTGACGATTTCGGGCTCGCAGGCGGCGTTTTCAAGCACCGTCTCGCCCTTGGCCAGCGAGGCCGCCATCATCAGCACATGGGTGGCGCCGACCGACACTTTCGGGAACACATAGCGGTTGCCGACAAGGCGGCCATTGCGGGTCTTGGCGATGACGTAGCCGGTGTCGACATCGATGTCCGCGCCCAGTGCTTGGAGGCCTTCGAGGAACAGGTCGACCGGCCGCGTGCCGATGGCGCAGCCGCCTGGCAGCGACACCTTGGCCTCGCCCATGCGGGCCAGCAGCGGCCCGATCACCCAGAAGGAGGCCCGCATCTTCGACACCAGCTCGTAAGGCGCCGTGGTGTCGACGATGTTGCGGGCCGAGAAGTTGATGGTGCGCGAATAGCCCTCATTCTGCTTTTCGCGGCGGCCGTTGACCGAATAGTCGACGCCGTGATTGCCAAGGATGCGGATCAGTTGCTCGACATCGGCCAGATGCGGCACGTTTTCCAAGGTCAGCGTGTCGTCGGTCAAAAGCGAGGCGATCATCAGCGGCAGGGCGGCGTTTTTCGCGCCCGAGATCGGAATGCTTCCGGCAAGCTTGTTGCCGCCGACAATTCTGATGCGATCCATTGGAGAACGTCCCTCTCGGCCAAAAAAGGCCGCTTCAATCGTTTGAGTGTCGGCCCGTCTAGACCATCGGCCGGTCTGGTTCAAGAAATAGGATTTCGCCCGCTGCGCCCCAAGAATGGCCGATTTGAGTTAATCTTTTTGCATTTTCTTGGCAGCGGTGAGCCCGTCCGGCCGCTGGTCGGCCTCGCCGGTGCGGCGCGAGCGCGACTGCGCCTTGCGCTTCTGCAGATTGGCGCGCAGCTGCTCGGCAAGCCTGGTTTTGCGGTCCGTGCCGCTGTTTTTCGGTGAAATTGTCTTGTCGCTCATCGTCCCGTCCCGGCCGGCGACCGGCCAAACCGATATTCAGGGATAGCCAAGATTGTGGCGCCGCCATGTCATTGAAAGCTATCCGGCGAAGGCTTTCACAGAAGCGTTGTTCTTGGCCTTGCGCTTGTCGGTTCGATATGGCAGAAGCCCCGCCATCAGCGGCTGCGGTAGCTCAGTGGTAGAGCACTCCCTTGGTAAGGGAGAGGTCGAGAGTTCAATCCTCTCTCGCAGCACCAGCCTATCTCCGAATCTCGAATTTATCTGCTTTGACGCCCGGCGTGCATCGACCAAGCGCTGTTCGGCGCCCCGCAACATGCCTGCCTCCTTTACCGCACCCGTCCAACCCTGTGGTTTTCACGCGCCAACGGCTTGTCGCGCGCGCCCGTCGATGGCTAAATAAACGCTCACAGGGGAAGGGAGCATGGCACTTCACCTTTCGGCGGATGCCCCGGCTTTAGTCGCAGCCGCGCCGCAAAAATATCTCTTTGGCCCGTTCATCGACTTTTTCATGCTTGGCGGAAGCGCGCTTCTGATCCTGCCGGTCCTGTATTTTGTGCCGCTCAGATACGAAGCTGCCGTGACGCTGACGATGTTCTTGCTTTCCCATCTCATAAACCAGCCGCACTTTGGTCATTCATACCAGATCTTCTATCGCAATTTCGCGCGCAAGGTGTGCGGCGACGGCTACAGCCGCAATCTGCAGATCCGCTATATTTTGGCGGGCATCGTCGTCCCGCTGGCGATGATTGCCTTCTTTGCCTATGGCTCATTGACGGGGAACACCCGGCTGCTCGGCTATGCGACCAACGCGATGGGCTTTTTCGTGGGCTGGCACTACGTCAAGCAGGGCTACGGCATGCTGATGGTGGATGCCGTGCTGAAGCGCAAATTCTTCGGCGATCAGGACAAGAAGGTGTTGCTGGTCAACGGCTATGCCGTGTGGCTGTTCGCATGGCTTCAGACAAACGTGGTCATCACCCAGAGGCAGTTCTGGGGTTTGGACTACTACACCTTCGCGGTCCCGCCGTGGCTCATCACCATCGCCATGTCGATCGCCGCCGCCTCCTCGGCGGCAACCGCCGTGATGTTCATCAATCGCTGGCGCAAGCACGGTGGCGCGCTGCCCTATAATGGCGTTGTCGCCTATGTCGTGTCCCTCTATGCCTGGATCCTGTTCGTGACATTGAACCCGCTCTGGCTGCTCGTCGTGCCGGCGATGCATTCCTTGCAATATCTGGCGGTGGTCTGGCGCTATCAGACCAATCTCGAGCGCGACCGTGCCGATGCCGTCGAGAAGCCGGCATTGAAGCTCCTGTCCATTCTTGGACCGCTGTACAGGCTGCGCGTGCTGGCGTTCATCATCGTGGGCGCAATTCTGGGAGCGCTCGGTTTCTGGCTGGTGCCGATGGCGCTGGCCGACCTCATTCCTTACGACAAGGCAGTGCTCGGCTCATCGTTTTTCCTCTTCATCGCCTGGATATTCATCAACGTGCACCACTACTTCCTGGACAATGTGATGTGGCGGCGCGGCAATCCGGAAGTCTCGAAATATCTGTTTCGCTGAAGCAGATCCCATTGCGGGCAACCGCCATTGCGGGACAGCGGTTCTGGGCACGAACACGATTCGTTAACCAAGACGCTGTTCATCGGCGTGTTGTAGAACGGATGGCCCGTCTGCGTGGTCAAGCCTGCTTGTCAGGTAGAGCTTGAAAAGAAGGCTCCGCATCAGGCGAAGACGTTAAATCGCCCGAAACAAGAACAATGTGCAAGGCATGAACGTGATTGAAAGCGAACAGAATGGCGCCTCCCATCGTTGGACATGGCTGCCGGCCATTGCAGTCGCGTTCCTTTGCATGTGCGTCACCACTGCATTCGCGGAGACGCGCGCCCTGAAGATCCAACATCTCCATACGGGCGAGAAGGCCGAGATCGTCTTCAAGCGCAACGGGCGCTACGATCAGGCGGGATTGAAGAAGATCAATTTCATGCTGCGCGACTGGCGCCGCAACGAGCCGACCAGGATGGATCCGCGCCTGCTCGACCTTGTCTGGCAGGCCTATCGGGCCAGCGGCTCGACAGCCTATATCCATGTGGTCAGCGCCTATCGTTCGCCGGCGACCAACGCCATGCTGCGCGGCCGCTCGAAGGGCGTGGCCCGGGAAAGCCAACACATGGTTGGCCGCGCGATGGACTTCTTCCTGCCGGATGTGCCGCTGAAGAAGCTGCGCGACATCGGCCTCAAGATGCAGGGCGGCGGCGTCGGTTATTATCCGACCTCCGGTTCGCCTTTCATCCATATGGATGTCGGCAATGTGCGGCATTGGCCGGGCATCAGCCGCCAGGAACTCGCCAGGGTCTTCCCGAACGGCAACACGCTGCATGTGCCGAGCGACGGCAAGCCGCTGCCCGGCTACGAGCAGGCGTTTGCCGCCTACAAATCGCGCAAGGCAGCCGGCACGCCCAACATCGAACTGGCAAGCGCCGACGGCGGCCAGCGCAGGCCGGCACGTGGCCTGCTGGCGACGCTTCTGGGCAGTCGCAGCTCGGACGAAGCGGATGACGTCGAGGAAGCGGTGCCAGCGCCACGCAAGCCGGCCAAATCCGTTGAAACCAAATCCGTTGAACCGAAGTCCGTTGAACCCAGGCCGGCCGGACAGGGCATCGCCATCGTGCTGCCGGAGGCAGCCCAGCGGGCGGATATCCAGCGGGCTTCCGCCGCTCCGGCCGAAGAAGCGCCAGTCGAGCAGCAGGCGAAGACGCCTGAAGCGATCGTCATGGCGATGAAGCCAGGCGCGGTGCCTCTGCCGGCCTTCGCACCGCGCGCCGAGGCCACGGTGAGTGTTCCGATCGCCGCAACGCCGACCCGAGAAACCGTGCCTTTCGCGACAGCCAGCGCCTCCGCGGCTCGGGCCGAACTGTCGGCTGCCAAGCCGGCGGCAGCCAATGCCGAAATTCCCTTGGGCAACACGAATGCCGCTGCCGCAACCGCCGCGCCGGACGTGGTGTCGCTCAATATCCCCTTGCCGACATGGCGGCCGCGGACAAGCGCCGGGCCTCGGCCGGAGGCCGGATCCGGCGATGTCATCGCTGCCTTGCTGGCAAGGCATCATGCCGGCCCCGATGGACTGGCCGGCCAGCGGCTACCGGTCTCCGCGTCGAAACCCGAAGATCGCGTCGGGGCGAGCCCCAAGGCCGACCGTGTCCAGCCACGCGGTGGCGCCAAAGCCCCGCCTGTCATTGTGCCCGCTGCGTCGGCCGGCCGGCCGTTCGGGGCGGGTCGCGAGATCGCCGGCAAGGTGGGTTCGGCAGCGGCGCCTGTCATTGCCGCCAATTTCATCCGTACGGCGCCCGAGCACGTCTATCTCGACGGGTTCCAGCCGCGAGGAAAGACGTCCGACCACCGCCGCTTCACCGGCTCCGCGGTGAAGTTCCTGCCCATCGCCAGCTTCAAATAGGTCGACGAACGCACGCGTTGGACGTGGCATGTATAGGTATGTGCGCGATACCGGACCGCTTCGATCCGATCTTCGCCTGCTTCGAAACGATGGCTCAGGCAATCGCCATGTGCAATGTGTCGGCATTTGCGCCGGTGGCTCGCCTGTGATCCAAGGCGGCACTGGATGCGGGTTCACCCCTGTGGTTGGAGCGCTGAATGACTCTACTCACACGTCGCGGGCTTCTCAAAACGGCCGCGGTTGCCGGTGCGAGCGGTGTCGGGCTTGCCGCCATCGGCAGGCTCGACGGCTGGGCCGCCGCGGCGCCTGAACCGGTGGTGCTGCAGACGGCGAAAATCCAGGCGCAGCTGATGGGCATTGGCCCGACGAGGAATGTGCTGACCTATGGCAGCGCCGGCATGCCGCCGGTGCTCAGGATGAAAAAGGGCGAGCCCTTCGCCGCGCGCCTGGTCAACGCCATCGACGATCCGACAACCATCCACTGGCACGGCATCCGCCTGCCGAACAAGATGGATGGCGTGCCGTTCCTGGTCCAGCCCTACGTCTACACCGGCGATCATTTCGACTACGCCTTCACGCCTCCCGATGCCGGCACCTTCTGGTACCACCCGCATTGCAACACGCTGGAGCAGATGGGCCAGGGCCTGACCGGCGTGATCGTGGTCGAGAACCCGAACGATCCGAAATTCGACGCCGAATTTGTCCTCAACCTGCGCGACTGGCGGCTCGGCGACGATGGCCAGTTCATCGACCAGTTCCGGCCGCGCGATGCCGCCAGAACCGGCACCTACGGCACGGTGCGCACCGCCAACTGGCACGACCAGCCGCAATATGACGCGCCGGCCGGCGGGCTGGTGCGGCTGCGCGTCGCCATCACCGATGTCACCCGCATCTACGCCTTCCGAGTCGATGGAGCGGAGGCTGACGTCATGGCACTCGACGGCAACCCGGTGCCTGAGCTTTTTTTGCCCGATGCCCTGCTGCTTGGCCCGGGACAGCGCATGGAACTCGCCATCCGCATGCCGGACGAGGAGGGCGCGATCGTCAGCCTGCGGGATGTCAGGGGCACCAAGCCCAAAATCCTGACGACCCTGCGCGCGATGGGCAGCTCGCTCAGGCGAGACATCCGCGATGTTGCGCCGCTGGAGGTCAATCCGGTGGCGGATGTCGATCTGACCAGCGCGCAGCATATTTCCCTGGCGCTCAGCGCCACGGCCGAAAACATTCCGAGCAACGGTATCTGCGGTTCGCTCGGTTACGGTTTCTGGGCGATCAACAAGGTGCCGTGGCCAGGCGACACGCCGGACCCGACCGCGCCGCTGGCCGAACTGAAGCTCGGCAAAAGCTATGTCATCGACATGGAGAACCTGACGCCGCAATCGCATCCGATGCATCTGCACGGCATGAGCTTCAAGGTGCTGTCGTCGTCGACACGACCGGTTCAACCGCTGATTTCGGATACTTATCTCATTCAGCCCAACGAGAAGGTGAGCCTGGGCTTCGTCGCCGACAATCTGGGCGACTGGCTGCTGCACTGCCACATCATTGAGCACCAGAAATCGGGCATGACGAGCTACGTCAGGGTGGTTTGAGGCCAAGCCCGTCGCCAGGACCGCGTCGTCGGCGCCCTACTTGCGCAGCTCCGCTTCGATCTCGTCGAGCACCTTGTCCTTGCCGATGCCGGTGAGGAAGGCGAGGCCCTTGATGACCGGCTTGGTCACCGAAGCCGAGATCGGCGTGGTGGCGACGATGAAGTCGACGCCGTCCGCTAGCCCCGGTACCTCGGTCGCCTTAGCCTGCTGGGCGTTGAAGGTGAGGCCCTTTGGGCCAATCGACCAAGGTAAAGGCGCTTTTCCCTGGCCAATTTCGGCTGGAATTGCCGGCCGGAGCCGGTTTCGTTGGCACAGATGGCCGGTCCCTGCTAATCCGGCGAGCAATCAAGAAGCTGTGGACGTCCTGCATGACCAACGTCGCCCTGACCGGCCTTGCCCGTGATCTCGCCAGCCGCGCCGCCGACGGCCGTCCGGTGCGCATCGGCGTCATCGGTTCGGGCGAAATGGGCACCGACCTAGTCACGCAAGGCATGCTGATGCCGGGCATTTCGGTTTGCGCCGTGTCCACCCGCCGCCCGCACACGGCGCGCGATGCCATCCGCATCGCCTATGGCGACGAGGCGATGGCGGTCGAGGCCGACACCGCATCGAAAGTCACCGGCGCCATCGAGAGCGGCAGGATCGCCATCACCTCCAACGAGATGCTGGTCACCAATCCCCTGATCGATGTCGTCATCGACGCCACCGGCAAGCCTGGCGTCGCCGCCGATTTCGACCTGATGGCGATGGAGCATGGCAAGCATCTGGTGATGATGAATGTCGAGGCCGACGTCACCATCGGCTGCTACCTCAAGCAGCAGGCCGACCGGCTTGGCGTCGTCTATTCGGTCGGCGCCGGCGACGAGCCGTCGAGTTGCATGGAGTTGATCGAGTTCGCTTCCGCCCTTGGCCTGACGATCGTCTCGGCCGGCAAGGGCAAGAACAACCCACTCAACCGCGACGCCGTGCCCGACGACTATCGCGAGGAAGCGATCCGTCGCAACATGAACCCGCGCATGCTGGTCGAGTTCGTCGACGGCTCCAAGACCATGGTCGAGATGTGCGCGATCGCCAACGCCACCGGCCTGGTGCCTGATGTGCCCGGCATGCACGGCCCCAAGGCCGACCGCGACGACCTCGCCAAAGTGCTGATCCCGCGCCAGGATGGCGGGCTCCTCACCAAAAAGGGCGTCGTCGACTACACCATCGGCAAGGGCGTGGCGCCCGGTGTCTTCGTCATTGTCGAGGCGACGCATCCGCGCATCATCGAGCGCATGGACGATTTGCATATCGGCCATGGCCCTTACTACAGCCTGTTCCGGCCCTATCATCTGACGTCGCTGGAAGTGCCGCTGACCGCCGCCCGCATCGTGCTTTCCGGCAAGCCAGACATGGTGCCGCTGCCAAGGCCCGTCGCCGAAGTCTGTGCCGTCGCCAAGCGGGACCTGACCCCCGGCGAGACCTTCGATGCGATCGGCGAGACCTGCTACCGGTCCTGGACCATGACCGTCGGCGAAGCCCGCGCCCGGTGCGCCGTGCCGGTCGGCCTGCTCGAGGGCGGCAAGGTGTTGAAGCCGGTTGGCAAAGGCGAACTGCTGACCACCGACAATGCGGCCCCCGACCAGACGACGAGACTGTTCGCCTTGCGCCGGCTGCAGGATGAGATGCTTTACGGCGCGGGTTGAGGGTTACTTCCCCAGTTCGATCGACCGCAGCCGCGCCGCCTCGACGGCCTCTATCAGCAGGTTGGTCAGCCGGTCTTCGCCCATCAGCACGGCCAGCGCTGCCGCTGTCGTCCCGTTCGGGCTGGTCACCTGCTGGCGCAGCACGCCCGGTTCCTCGTTGCTTTCGGCGGCGAGCGAGGCGGCGCCATGGACGGTCTGCATGGCCAGCAATCTGGCGGTTGCCGGGGGCAAGCCGGCCTTCTCGGCGGCCACGGTCAGCGCCTCGATGAAATGGAAGATATAGGCCGGGCCCGATCCGGAGACGGCGGTCACTGCGTCCATCAGGCCTTCATCATCGATGGTGGCCACTTCGCCGCTGGCCGACAGCAGGTCGACGACGAAACGCTTGGCATCGTCGGATACCAGGGGGTTGGAAAACACCACCATCATGCCCTTGCCGATCGCCGCCGGCGTGTTGGGCATGCAGCGCACGATCGGCGCGCGGCTGCCCAGGATCTCCTCGAAGGTGGCGACCGGCGTGCCGGCGGCGATGCTGACGAAAGTCGTGCGGCCGTCGCCGAAACGCTTGTAGGCGGCGGTGACGTCGCGGATCACCTGCGGCTTCACCGCGACGACGACGAGATCAGGCACGGCGTCGGCTGGAATGCCGCCGGCATCCGCTGCCGTGCCGCAGCCGAGTGCGGCGGCGCGGTTGCGCAAATCGGCATTGGGCTCGACCACGAAAACCGTCGACGGCGAAAGCTTGCCGGATTTCAGCCAGCCCGAGAGCATCGCGTAACCCATATTGCCGCAGCCGGCGAGAACGAGCCTGATCGTCATGGAACCCTCCCAAGGAAGGCTCTGCATAGACGTTCGCGCCTCAGCGGGAAAGCCCTGTCAGCACGGACGCGATGATCGCGCATCGCGATCGTTCGTGTGCTGGGAGCGATAGGCGGGAAAGCTTAGGGTGCCATTCCGAGGCCCGAATGCACTGCAATTCCAGTGCTTGAGGTTATGAAAAGCTTATGCACTGGCCTGCCAAAGTTAACCTTTTGTTTCCTATGCTTGTTTAGCGTGGCTTAACGAATGGCCGACCGCCGCCGCCAGGCGGCCAAAGAGTGAAGCTCCAAGATAATGGTCGACAGGGAAAACCGTGAAGACTGGAGGCGCGAGCTTTCATTGCTGGCGCTCGGCCAGGCCATACGCGGTGAGGACGGCAAGGACGCGTCCCTGGTCTCGATAGGGGACCGAGCGGATCCGGCATGGCGCGAAGACGCCGCCACGCGCCATCGCCTGGCCCGTTCACGGCGGGAGGCGCGGACGGACCCGACACTGCCGGCCGTCGAAACAGAGCGGCTCCGGCCGGACGGACAGCCGGGAGCGACTGCACAACACGACGATCTCGTGTCGATGCGCCAACTGGAGCGTGAGGCCGCCGCCAAGCGCTCCGTCTATGAACAGTTCCTGCTGCGCGCCGAGGAAACCGGCGAACAGAAGGACATCAACAACGCCAACATGAATGTGATCTCCAAGGGTTTCGCGCCGCTCGAGGCGAAAGGCCCGTTACGGGCCGGGATGGCGCATGCCGGCCGGCTCCTGGGTTTTGCCTCCGGTGTCGGCCGTGCGTTGATGGCGAGGCTGCGCAATGCCCTGTCCCGCAAGCCATCCGACGAGGCTGACGACGGCATTTCCAGCGCGTTAGCCGCCTTTGGTGAAAACGCGCGGGGGGCGGATGCCGCCATGCCCTCCGGCCACCCGAATCCGGATTCAGTCTTCATGCCTCGGCCAGTGGTGTCGGACTATCCGCGGCCGTTTCCCCCAGGCTTCGATACGACTTATTCCAGGCCGATGGGGCCGCCGTCGCGGTCACCCCTGCTGCCGCTGCAATCGGTCTATCCGGCTCCGCCGCCCTATCCCCATGCACAGCAGGCGAGGTATCCGCGGATGCGGCCGTGGCAGGCGCGATCGTCGGTAGGCTATCCCTACACTCAGGCCATGGCGGCACTCTATGCTGGGCACATACCGTATCCACCGCAGCCCCCCGCATCGCCGCAACCGTCGGCCTACCCCGTGCAGCCACCGGTAGAACCCTCGCAAGTCGAGGAAGGTGCCGAACAGGCGCCGATCGACGAAATTCGCGCCAGCCTGCGGGAGTTCCGCGAAGCGGTCCGCGAACTCGCCGAGAGCCGCGCCCGCCGCCGCTACTTCTGAGCCACAAGATAGGTTGCCGAGGCCGAACAAAACCATCCCGGTTTCGCGTAAACGGCATGGGACGGCGCTTTGACGGGATTGCGGGCCGGAATTTTCGTGACAATGCCGCGCTGCATGGTGCCGGCGCGCATTGTGTTTTGTGAACGCGCGTTGGGTAAAACGGTGTTGAGGGTGGTTCATGGCTGAAGTGATCGACGGAAAAAGCGTTGCCGAAGACGTGGTGCGGACGGTGAAGACCCTGGCCGCCGAGCTGGTCGCCAAAGGCAACGCCAAGCCAGGTCTCGCCGTGGTCATCGTCGGCGAGGATCCGGCGAGCCAGGTCTATGTCGCCTCAAAATCCCGCACCGCCAAGGAATGCGGCTTTCATTCGCTGCAACACACGCTGCCGGCCGAGACCTCCGAGCAAGCGCTGCTTGAGATCGTCGGGGAGCTCAACGCCGATCCTGAGATCAACGGCATCCTGGTGCAGCTTCCACTGCCTGCCCATATCGACGCCGGCAAGATCATCCAGGCCATCGCGCCGGAAAAGGATGTCGACGGCTTCCATTTCATCAATGTCGGCAAGCTCGGCACCGGCGAACTCGACACGGCTTTTGTTCCCTGCACGCCCGCCGGCTCGATGCTCCTGATCGAGCGCGTGCGCGGCAAGGATTTGTCCGGCCTCAACGCCGTCGTCGTCGGCCGTTCCAACATCGTCGGCAAGCCGATGGCCAATCTGCTGCTTGCCGCCAACTGCACCGTCACCATCGCCCACAGCCGCACCAAGGACCTGCCGGCGCTTGCCCGCACGGCCGACATCCTTGTCGCCGCCGTCGGTCGCCCCGAGATGATCAGGGGCGATTGGGTCAAGCCCGGCGCCACCGTCATCGATGTCGGCATCAACCGCATTCCCGCGCCGGAAAAGGGCGAGGGCAAGTCGCGCCTCGTCGGCGATGTCGCCTATGCCGAAGCGGCCAAGATGGCAGGCGCCATCACGCCGGTGCCAGGTGGAGTCGGGCCGATGACCATTGCCATGCTGATGGCCAATACGTTAGCTTCGGCCTACCTTGCGGCCGGGTTGAAACGGCCCTCCTTCTGAGCCGGGTTGACCCTGAAAGCCGCAGCTTTGCCTAACCCCACCATTTCCCCGGAACGGCCGGTCACGACTGATCCCGTTCAGGGCGGCCGGCAGTTCGCCTTCCTGCTGGTCGACAAGTTTTCCATGTTCTCGCTGGCGGCCGCGATCGACACGTTCCGCTCGGCGAACCGTCTGCTTGGTCGCGATTTCTATGGCTGGACCACGGTGTCGGCCGACGGCGATCCGGTGATGGCGTCCAACGGCCTGCCGCTGAAGATCGACTACAGCGTCGCCGACCTGCCGCCCGTCGACATCCTCTTCGTCTCGGTCGGCCTGACGACGGAATTCCCCGGCAAGAGCAAGGTTCTGGCGGCGTTGCGCAGTTGGGGCCGGCGCGGCAATGCGCTTGGCGCGCTGTCGGTCGGATCCTACCTGCTGGCCGAGGCCGGCCAGCTCGACGGTTACCGCTGCACCATCCATTGGGAAAACCGCGCCGGCTTCATGGAGCGCTTTCCCGATATCAACTGCACCGGCAACGTCTTCGAGATCGACCGCAAGCGCTACACCTGCGCCGGCGGCACCACCTCGATCGACCTGATGCTCGAGATCGTGCGCGGCGATTTCGGCTCGAACCTCGCCAATGGCGTCGCCAACCAATTCCAGCATGAGCGCATCCGCTCGGCCGGCGACCGTCAGCGCGTGGGACCCGAGCGCGATCTGACCGGCAAGTCCGAGAAGCTGCGGCGCATCGTCGAACTGATGGCCGATCACCTCGACGAGCCGCTCTCGGCGGTGCAACTCGCCAAGTCGGCCGGCCTTTCGGTGCGCCAGGTGGAGCGCCTGTTCCTGCGTCACCTCAACGTCACCCCCGGCCGCTACTACATGCGGTTGCGGCTGGAGCGGGCACGCGAATTGCTGCGCCAGACCAACATGCCGATCCTTGATGTGGCGATCGCGACCGGCTTCACCTCGCATTCCTATTTTGCCCAGAGCTACCGGCTGCAGTTTGGCCGGCCGCCTTCCGAAGAGCGCCGCACCACCTACTGAGCCGCTTCGGGGCGATGCCCCATCCGGCGCCGGGCGCATGAGCGACTTGGCGCATGCCGGGCTTGTGTCCGGACGCGGCGTCCAATAGCTTCCCGGTGCGGACGAGGGGGCTAACGCAGGAGATTTCGATGGCGGTATTTGCGCGAGGCGTCGCTGCGGCGATCCTCCTGTTTGTCATGACGGCGGCCGGCTTCACCGCCAACCGCGTCATCATCATCCTCGATGCTTCCGGCTCGATGTGGGCGCAGATCGGCGGCAAGCCCAAGCTCGAAATCGCTCGTGAATCGCTGAGGACCGTGCTTCAATCGGTTCCCGCCGACGAAGAAATCGGCTTCATGGCCTATGGCCATCGCGAGAAGGGCAGCTGCGAGGACATCCAGCTGATCGTGCCGCCTCAGGCAGGCTCGGCAAGCGCCATCACCGACGCTGCCGACAGTCTGAAATTTCTCGGCAAGACGCCGTTGACGGCAGCCGTCAAGCAGGCGGCCGAAGCGCTGAAATACACCGAGGACAAGGCGACCGTCGTCCTCATCACCGATGGGCTCGAGACTTGCGGCGGCGATCCCTGCGCGCTCGGCAAGGAGCTGAAGGCATCCGGTGTCGATTTCACCGCCGACGTCGTCGGCTTCGGCCTGACCGTCGACGAAGGCAAGCAGATCGCTTGCCTCGCCGACAATACCGGCGGCAAGTACATCCAGGCCTCCGACGAGAAAGCGCTGCAGGAGGCCTTGGTCCAAACCGTCGCCGCACCCGCGCCTGAGCCAGCTCCCGCCCCGGCACCCGCGCCGGCATCCGCGAAATCCGAGTTCAATTTTCAGCCGAGCGTGGTGATGGCCGAAGGTGGCGAGCCGATCACCGACGGCAATGCCTGGGAGATCTACAAGGCGAAGTCGGACGGTTCACGCGGCGATTCCGTCACCACCGAATATGGCGCCTACAACGGCAATCTCGACCCCGGTGACTATGTTGTCGTGGCGCGTGATGACGAAGCCAAGGTGGAGCAGAAGATCAAGATCGAGGCCGGCCAGGTCTACAAGCCGCTCTTCACCTTGAACGCGGGCACCGTGCTCATTCATCCCAAGGCCTATCAAGGCGCCGATATCAGCAGCGAAGCCCGTCTGGATTTTGCCTATCCGGGCGGCAGCACCACCCACTATGGCGACTCAAAGGTCGTTGTCCCGGCGGGTGAACAGAAGCTCACGGTTCAGATCGGCAGCGGCTCGGTTACGGACACCATTCAGTTGACCGCCGGACAGACAATTGAAAAGGATGTCGTGGTCGGCGTCGGCCATGCCCTCCTCAATGCCTACTACACCTCAGGCGGTGACAAGGCCGACAATTCAGGCGTCGGCTTCGAGATCGTCAAGGCGAAGAAGAAGATCGATGGCAGCCGAGACAGCGTCGAACATTCCTATGGCCCCGACAGCAAGTTCTGGCTGCCGCCCGATGACTATGTGGCGGTCGCCACGCTTGATCTTACCGTCGTCGAGCAGCCCTTCAGCATTAAGGCCGGCGACAATCAGGACGTGAAGGTGACGCTCGATGCGGGCGTTCTGGCCATGTCCGCCCCCGGTGCCTATTCGATCGAGGTGCTGTCGTCGAAAAAGGATATCGAGGGCAAGCGCAAGTCACTCGGCCTGAGTTATGGCGACACCTGGCAGCAGACCATGCCGGCCGGCGACTATGTGGTTGTCCGTCACCTGTCTGACGAAGGCCACGACAAGGAAATGCCGGTGGCAGTGAAAGCCGGCGAACGCGCCGAGATCACGGTCCAGCCGTGATGCCGTTTTCCGCTGGTCGTAAGAGGGGCGGCTTGAAGCCGCCCTTTTGCGTATGGCTTGGAGAGAACTCAGGCGGTCCCGAACGCGCTGGCGCCGTGATCGGCGCGGCCCACCAGCTGCCGCAAGCCGGCGAAAAGCTCGCGCCCGAAGCCGAACTCGTTGCCGATGAGGTCGGCTTCGGCGGTGCGGCGCAGCGCGAATTCCGTCCCCGGTATCAGCACCTCCAGCGTTCCGGCATCGGCGTCGAGGCGGATGATGTCGCCCTCATGGATCCTGGCGATCGGCCCGTCCTCGACCGCTTCCGGCGTCACATGGATCGCCGCCGGCACCTTGCCGGAAGCGCCTGACATCCGCCCGTCGGTCACCAGCGCGACGCGCTGGCCGCGATCCTGCAGGATGCCGAGCACGGTGGTCAGCTTGTGCAGTTCCGGCATGCCGTTGGCCTTCGGCCCCTGGAAGCGGATGACGGCAATAAAGTCGCCGGTCAGCGTGCCCGCCTTGAACGCTTCGTTCAGGCCCTGCTGGCTGTCGAACACCTTGGCCGGCGCCTCGATGATGCGCCGTTCCGGCTTGACCGCGGAGGTCTTGATCACGGCGTGGCCGAGATTGCCCGAAAGCACCTTCAGGCCGCCCGTCGGCTGGAATGCCTTCTTGAACGGCGCCAGCACCTTTTCATCGCCGCTGGCGCGCGGCGCGGGTTCACGCACAACGCTGCCGTCGGCGCCGAGCTTCGCCTCGACCGCATAGGGCCGCAAGCCTTCGCCCCACACGGTCTGCACATCCTCATGCAGGACGCCTTCGTCGAGCAGTTCGCGGATCAGGAAGCCGAGCCCGCCGGCGGCCTGGAAATGATTCACGTCGGCAAGGCCATTCGGATAGACGCGTGCCAGGAGCGGCACTGCTTCCGAGAGGTCTGAAATATCCTGCCAGGTCAGCGCGATGCCGGCTGCAGCCGCCATCGCGATCAGGTGGATCGTGTGATTGGTCGAGCCGCCGGTGGCGTGCAGGCCGACGACGCCGTTGACGACAGAACGCTCGTCGATCATGCGCCCGACCGGCGTATAGGCATTGCCGAGCGCGGTGATCGCCAGCGCCCGCTTCGTCGCCTCACGGGTCAACGCCTCGCGCAGCGGCGTGCCGGGATTGACGAAGGAGGCGCCGGGCGTGTGCAGGCCCATGATCTCCATCAGCATCTGGTTGGAATTCGCCGTGCCATAGAAAGTGCAGGTGCCCGGCCCATGATAGGATTTGGACTCCGCCTCAAGCAGTTCGGGCCGTCCGACCTTGCCTTCGGCATAGAGTTGGCGGACCTTGGCTTTCTCGTCATTGGGCAACCCGGTCGTCATCGGCCCCGCCGGAATGAAAACCGCCGGCAGATGGCCGAAGGTCAGTGCCGCGATAACAAGTCCCGGCACGATCTTGTCGCAGACCCCGAGATAGACGGCGGCATCGAACATGTTGTGCGACAGGCCGATCGCGGCGGCCATGGCAATCACGTCGCGCGAAAACAGCGACAACTCCATGCCGGGCTGGCCTTGTGTGACACCATCGCACATTGCCGGCACGCCGCCGGCCACTTGGGCGATGCCGCCGGCCTCGCGCGCGGCCTCCTTGATCAGGGCAGGGTAGGTCTCGAACGGCTGATGCGCCGACAGCATGTCGTTGTAGGAGGTAATGATACCGAGATTAGGCACCTTGTCGGCGCCGAGCGCCAGCTTTTCCGAAGGGCTGCAGACCGCAAAGCCATGGGCAAGATTGCCGCAGGATAGCACCGACCGGTTGGCGGTCTGGTTCGATGCGCCGGCGATGCGGCCGAGATAGGCCTCGCGGCCTGCTTTCGAACGTTGGCGGATGCGCTCGGTGATGGCTTCGATGTCGCGTCTTGCGGTCATGGCATCAGGTCCTTTCAGGCGAGGTCCCGGAAACATCCTCCCGCCGTTTGCCGGGACCACTTCAAACGTGAAATCAGGGCGTCCAGAAAACCTCTACGGGTCTGGGAGCGGCATCGAGTACGGCGCGTATCGGCTTGCGCGGCTCGGTCGCGACTGCGTCGTCGAAAGCGGTGCGCTTGTCCTCGCCCTCTATATGCAGCGCGATGAAGCCGGCATCGATGATGCGTGCCAGCGAGAGCGTCAGCCGTGGCTCGCCGGCACTTGCCGCGTGAACCGGCAGGATGATCCTGTCGGTAGCCGGGTCGAGCAACTTCGGCAGATCGTCGGCATCGGGAAAGAACGAGGCGGTGTGGCCGTCCGGCCCCATGCCAAGCACCACGACATCGAGCGGCCAGGGCAGGGACCGCAATGCCGCATCGTCGGATGCCGCCGCAGCCTCGATGCCGGCGGCCTCATGATAGAGCGGCACGAAACGCGCCGCTTTGGCCGCGTTCTGCAACAGATTGGCGGCCACCAGCCCGGCATTGGAGCGGGGCGAGGAGGCCGGCACGAAACGCTCGTCGACCAGCGTCACGATCACCTTGTCCCAGGCGATCGGCGCCGCCGAGAGCGCGGCAAAGAATTTTGCCGGCGTCGTGCCGCCGGAGACAGCCAGCAAGGCAGCGCCGCGCTCGGCGATCGCCTTGATCAGGCGGTCGGCAACGCGCCCAGCCAGTGCCGCCGCCAGCGCCGGGCGATCGGGAAAGGCATTCCAGTTGTAGCTGGTGCTGTTCAATTGCTCTCGTGCCATGTCCGCCCGTCACGTTCGATCAGCGCTATCGAGGCCGACGGGCCCCAGGTGCCTGCCGTATAGCCTTGCGCCTCCTGCCTGGCGCTTTCCCAGGCATTTTGGATCGGGTCGATCCACTTCCAGGCGGCCTCCACTTCGTCGCGGCGCATGAACAGCGTCTGGTTGCCACGGATGACATCCATGATCAGCCGCTCATAGGCGTCGGGCGCGCGGCCGTCGAAGGATTGCGCAAAGCTCATGTCGAGCGAGATCTGGCGCAGCCGCATGCCGCCCGGACCCGGATCCTTGATCATGATGAACTGCTTGACGCCTTCGTCCGGCTGCAGCCGGATGACCAGCTGGTTGGCGAAGATGGGGCCGGCACTGTCGCCGAAGATCGAATAGGGGATCGGCTTGAATTCGATGACGATTTCCGAGACGCGGGTCGCCAGCCGCTTGCCGGTCCTGAGATAGAAGGGAACGCCGGCCCATCGCCAGTTGCCGATTTCGGCCCTGATGGCGACGAAGGTCTCTGTGGTGCTGTCCTTGCCGAGTTCCTCGACATATCCCTTGACCGGACCGCCGGCGGACGCACCGGCGCGATACTGGCCGCGTACCGTGTGCTTCGGCGCTTCGTTGCCGTTGATGCGTTTGAGCGCCCTCAGCACCTTCAGCTTCTCGTCGCGCACGGCGTCCGCGTCCATCGAGGACGGCGTTTCCATGGCAACCAGGCACAGGAGCTGCAGCATGTGGTTCTGCACCATGTCGCGCAGCGCGCCGGCCTTGTCGTAGTAGGTGACGCGGTCCTCCAGTCCCACGGTCTCGGCGACGGTGATCTGCACATGGTCGATCTGAGCGGAATTCCACAAAGGCTCGTACAGAGCATTGGCAAAGCGCAGCGCCATCAGGTTCTGCACCGTCTCCTTGCCGAGATAGTGATCGATGCGGAAGATCTGGCTTTCGTGGAAATCGTCGCCCACGGCGTCGTTGAGCGCGCGCGCCGAGGCAAGGTCGCGGCCGATCGGCTTCTCCAGCACGATGCGCGAGTTCGGCGTGATCAGCTTGTGCTCCTGGAGCTGGTGCGAGATATCGCCGAACAGCGCCGGCGCCACCGCCAGATAGAAGGCCCGGATGCGATCGCTGTCGCCGATCGCCTTTTTCAACTTGTCGAAGCCGGCGCCGTTGGTCGCGTCCGCCGCGACGTAGGTTAGCCTGGCCAGGAATGTTGCCAGTTCCTTCGGGTCGATGTCTGCTGGCTTCACATGGTCCGAGATCGCCTGCTTGGCAAAGGCCCGGAATTCCTCGTCGCTCATCTTCGAGCGCGACGTGCCGATGATGCGCGTCGGCTCCGAGAATTGATGGTCGCGCTGGCGATAGTAGAGCGACGGCAGAAGCTTGCGCTCCGACAGGTCGCCGGTACCGCCGAAGATGATGAAGTCGAAAGGATCGACGGGGATGATCTGGCTGGTCATGGTCTGTCCGCTTTGACGCCGCTCGCGAGTACGCGGCTGGTATATTCTAATCGATTTAAATTTTCCAGTGCCATGGTGTCACATCAGGACCAATCGCAGGATAATGCGTGGGTCCACATGTGCGCTTGACACTGGCGACAGCCGGAGTCTTGTCGGTGAACGAAGACTCCAGAAGCTTTCGCAGTTGCAGCATAGAACGTGAATGTGACGAAAGCTAAGGGAGAAATCTCGCGGTGTGGACCGCATCGGCCGTCAGCCTATTGTGCAAGCTGGGGAATGATATCGAGGACATCAATGAGCGGGAAAAGCATGCGTCTGGAAAACAAGGTTGCCGTCATCACCGGCGCGGCCTCGGGCTTTGGCGAAGGCATGGCCAGGCGCTTTGCCGAGGAGGGCGCCAGGGTCGTTGTCGCCGATCTCAACGCCAAGGGCGCGGAGCGCGTCGCCGGCGAGATCGGCGAGGCGGCGATCTGGACGCAGACCGACGTTTCGCTGCGCTCTGAATTCGACGAGATGGTCTATGCCGCCAGAAGCGCCTTCGGCCGCATCGACATCATGGTCAACAATGCCGGATTCACGCATCGCAACGGCGACATGCTCAAGGTCGACGAGGAAACCTTCGACCTGATCACGGCCGTCAACATGAAGGCGATCTACCATGCCGCCCTTGCGGTCGTGCCGATCATGGAACGGCAAGGTGGCGGCGTCATCCTGACCACGGCCTCCACCGCGGGGCTGCGGCCACGGCCTGGTCTCACCTGGTACAATGCCTCGAAGGGCTGGGCGATCACCGCCACCAAGTCTATGGCGGTGGAACTGGCGCCGAAGAACATCCGCGTCAACTGCCTCTGCCCGGTCGCCGGCGAGACGGGCATGCTGGAGAAGTTCATGGGCGTCGATACGCCCGAAATCCGCGAGACATTCCGCGCCTCGATTCCGCTCGGCCGGCTGTCGACGCCGCTCGATATCGCCAATGCGGCACTGTGGTTGGCATCGGACGAAGCCGCTTTCATCACCGGCGTGGCGCTGGAGGTCGATGGCGGCCGCTGCATCTGAAGCGCGTCTTCGACAAGCCAGGCAATGGCATCGTCGATTCGACCGCAACCGGCTTCGATTTGACTTGAGGTTCCCACCGCTTAGAGTTCTTTCGGAGGCTAGGGGCCGATGCGATGAACGCGAGATTGCGGAAAGTTCGCGAAAACCTGCGGCAGCGCGTCAGGACCTACAGGGCAAGGCGCGCCCGCGCGAAAAGCAAGGCGACCTTCATCGGCGTCACCGGCAGTTCGGGAAAATCGACCGTCACGGCGCTGCTTGGGCATATATTGGCCGCCCATGGACCGACCTATGCGCGAGTTCTCGCCAACACCATCAAGTCGCTGGTCAGCACGCTCTACAAACGCATGAAGCGAGCGGGCGAGGTCGACTATGTCGTTTTCGAAGCCGGGGCCTTTGGCATCGATACGATCCGGCCAATGGCGGAAATGCTGCAGCCGCATGTGGCTATCGTCACCATGGTTCGCCTTGAGCATTTTGCCAGTTTCAGGACCGTGGAAAACATTGCCGTCGAAAAACGTGCATTGGTCGAGGCGTTGCGGCCGGACGGCCTTGCCGTCCTCAATGCCGACGACCCCCTGGTGGCCGGCATGGCTGAAGGCGCCAGATGCCGCGTCGTCACCTTCGGCACGTCGCAACTGGCCGATTATCGTGTGACAGATATCCACGCCGCCTACCCGGATCGGCTGACGCTTTCGATCCATTGGCGGGGAGGCATACTTGAACTTCAAACGCCATTTCCAGCCGAACACTTCTGGTTGCCGACCGCTGCTGCCGTGGCGACGGCGCTCGAACTCGGCGTTCCGCCGGACAAGGTTGCCGCCCAGGTGGCGACTTTCCAGCCATTGGCAAATCGCTGTGCCGTGCTTGTCACCGAAGGCGGTCCGCAATTCGTTGTCGATGCCGCCAAGGCACCCTGGCACTCGATCAATCTTGCCTTGGATTTGATCGCCAAGGCGAGTGCTGGCCGAAAACGCATCGTGCTTGGCCAAATTTCGGATTACTCCGGCTCGACCAAGAAATACGCCTACGCCTACCAAACCGCGCGGGAAATCGCCGATCAGGTGATCTATAGCGGTGACAATGCCCATCGCTCGGGGGCGGGGCAGGCTGACCGCGACAGCGGCCGATTTGTCGAGCTTCGCACGGCGAAGGAAGTCTCTGACCACATCAAGCGCACGGCGGTGCCGGGTGAGCTTATACTCCTCAAAAGCTCTTCAAACCTTCACCTGGAGCGCGTCGCGCTCGCCTGGACGTATGATGTCAAATGCTGGATTCCCGTCTGCGGCAAGCGGGAGGGCTGCGACACTTGCGGCCTGTACGAAGTTCCTTTTGAGCAGCATGGCGACTATGTCAGGCAACGTAGGCGCGCCAAAAGATGGCAGCGCTTGCGACGCATGTTCGGCGGCAGGGTGCGATAGGGCCTGTCTCCGCGGGCCGGCCGTGGTCACCGGACGCTCCGGCACGTCAGGCGCCAGTCTTGATATAGCTCTTGTAGACCCAGCCGGTCTTGCCGTTATAGACGATCTGGCACCACTTCTTGCAGCTCATCACCTGCACCGAGGTCTTGGCGGGCACCGTGACGATAGCGGCTGCATTCTTCTTCGGACTGCTGCGCATGGTCACCGGCCGGAGAATTCGTCCGGTGCCGGCCGCAGCTGCCTTGTGCGGCTTGGCCTTGTCCTTGCCGCCATTGTCCTCGGCGGCCGCCGGCTGCTGTTCCGGTATTTGCGGCTGAACCTCCGGAATGGCGGCAGTCTGTGCGCCATCGGGATTGCTGGCTGCTGCCGGTGCCGGCGCGGCAACCTTGGCCAGTTCGGTGGCGGCATCGTTATCGGCCGACGGTTGAGCAAACGCCGCCACGGCGGCGGGTTTGTCCGTCGGCTGTTCGGTCTTGCCTGCGGTCGGACCGGCTGAAGCCGGGGCGGGAGCCGATACGGTTTTTGCCTGCGAGCCGGTCCAGCGAGGGTCATTGGCCGCGAGCGCGGGAATGGCGGCCTCGGCGACAGCCACGGCCCGCGAAACCTGATCGGCCTTGTGCGTCACCTGCGGCACCGCTGCCGCGGCCACCGTCGTTCCCGACGGGGCGATCTTCGTCGTTTTCACCGGGTTGGCCGGAATCGTCTGTTCAGTGCTGGCGACCGCTTGCCGCTCGCTGGCCGGCAATGCCAGCCAGAGCGCGACCGCAGCCACGCCAAGCAGCGCGGCGGTGCCGATCGCGGCAATCACCAGATGCGAATTCGAACGGACTTCCTGCCAGAAGGACGGACGCATGTCATAGCCGAACTGCATGGCAAAGCGCCGACGTTCCGGAGCACCGAAACTGAAGGGCTCTTTCACTCTTGCCACCTCCATAAGCGGGCCGGTGTTCTTTCGATCAAATCCCGCAAATCATGCATTTGATCAGCATCGGTCCCAAAAACGCGGGAAGGCCCGCAACAATCCCCGAACATTCGCCCAGATGCGGACCTTTCGCCCGCGATTGTGGCATCAGTGCGCCACTGTGAGAGATTCTGCGCTTTTGCCGGGAATTCCGCAATGTCCCGCCCGGGCAACAAATATTACATGGATATTACAATATTATACGAGATCGTGATCGCATGGGGCCGTGGCGATCCCAAGCGCACAGCGTCGAAAAGGGTCCAGTCGACGCCCCTTGGCCCCTATTTTCGTGAGTGTCGTTCCTCCCAAAGCGGGCCGCGTTCAGGCGATTTGCATCAGATTCTGTCGCGCAGCGCAAACCAGTTGAGCGCCAGGAAAAGCAGCGGCGCGCGCAGACGGCGGCCGCCGGGAAATGGCGGAATTTTCAGGTCCTCGATCAGTTTCAGCCGGTCGCGATTGCCGGCGACGGTCTCGGCGTAGAGCTTGCCGAAGAAGTTCGACAGCATGACGCCATGGCCGGAATAGCCGCCAGCCGAGATCACATTCGGCATCACTTCGCGCACGAATGGTTTTCTCGGCATCGTGATGCCGACATAGCCGCCCCAGCCATGGGTAATCTCGACATCGCTCAGCGCCGGATAGAGTTCGGCGATCTGACGGCGGATATGGATGTGGATATCCTTTGGGTCGTTGACGCCATAAATCTCGCGTCCGCCGAACAGCAGCCGGCCGTCCGCCGATTTGCGGAAATAGCGCACGACGAAGCGCGAATCATCGACCGACTCGCCGCCCGGCAGAACTTCTGAATCCGCTCCCAAGGGCACGGTCGCGCCGATGAACGACCCGATCGGCATGATGTGTGCGGCGCTTACCGGCTCGAGCGTACCACCATAGGCGTTAACGGCGATCAGGCATTTCTGAGCGCTCACCGTACCTCTCGGCGTCGAAACCTTGACCTTGCCACCAGCGGAAATGATGCCGGTCGAAGGTGTCCTTTCGAAGAGCCGCGCGCCGGCCTTTGCCGCCACCCTGGTCGTGCCGATCACCAGCTTCATGGGATGGATATGGCCGGTGCCGGTATCGCGCGTGCCGCCGAAATAGGCGGTCGAGCCCAGCCGCTCCGCCGTTTCCTTGGCATCCATGAACGAGATGTGCGGGTAGGAGAAACGTTTGGCCATGATCTCGGCATGCGCCTTGTAGTCGTCGACATAGCGCGGCTTGTGCGCCACCGAAAGCTGGCCCGGCACGTAGTCGATCTCGATCTGGTTGGCGGCGGCGAATTCAAGCAGATGCGCCTTCGCCTCCTCGGCAAGATCGAACAGCGCCTTGGCGCGGGACAAGCCGTATTCGGCCTCGAGATCCTCGGCCCAGGCGCGCTGTCCGGTGCCAAGCTGGCCGCCATTGCGCCCGGACGCGCCGTCGCCGAAGCGGTACGCTTCGATCAGGACGACATTGGTCCCTGCCTTGGCCAGATGCGTCGCCGCCGACAGGCCGGTAAACCCGCCGCCGATGATGACCACGTCACAGCTCCGGTCACCGTCCAGCGCCGGATATTCAGGCCGTGGCCCGACCGTATCCTCATACCAGGAGCGGCCGGGGGAAATCGGGGATTGGTACGGCATGATGCTCACAGTAGGGCAGTAGGGCAGTAGGTAGAGCTATTCTGGCGACAATTTGCGGATCAGAAGCCGCAAGAGCGTTCCCACGCTCTCACTCCGAGTCATCAACGGTTCGGTTGCCTTATGGGAGGTGATTCCGACGCGCTGTGCGATCAGCAAATGGGTCTCCAATTCTTTGAGCGATCCCTGCGCAATCCTGAGAAATTGCTGATAGGAAGCTCGGCTTTCTCGCCCATAACCCCCGGCGATATTGGCAGGCACGGAAGTGGCTGCCCTGCGCAGCTGAGCTGTCAATCCATAGAGCTCTTCTTTCGGCCAGGCTTTTGTCGTTTCGTAGATTGAGACGACAAGATCCATGGCTTGCTGCCAGACGACCAAATCTCTGTAAGATTCGATCTTCGCCATAGTCTTCCCCTACTGCCCTACTGCCTTACTCCCTATTTCCCTAAACATTCAGCAGCAGATATTCCCTCTCCCACGGACTGATCACCTCCATGAAGGTCTCGAATTCCGCCCGCTTGATCGCGGCGTAGGTAGCGGCGAAGGACTTACCCAGGATCGCGCCGAGTTCTTCGTCGCTTTCGAACAGGTCGACGGCTTCGAGCAGGCTGCGCGGCAGGTCGATCTCGTCGGCATTGGCGGTGGTCAGCACCGGCGGTTCGGCCTTGATCTTCCTGGTGATGCCGATCAGCCCGCAGGCAAGCGAAGCCGCCAGGGCCAGGTAAGGATTTGCGTCGGAGGACGGGATGCGGTTTTCGACGCGTCGCGCCGCCGGGTCGGAACGCGGTACGCGGAACGCCGTGGTGCGGTTGTCATAGCCCCACTTGTTGTTGACCGGAGCCGAGGCCGCCTGTGTCAGCCGGCGATAGGAATTGACATAGGGCGCGAACATCACCAGCGCGTTCGGCACATGCTTCTGCATGCCGCCGATGAAATGGAAGAAGTCCTCGGTTTCCGAGCCGTCCTCGGCCGAAAAGATGTTCCGGCCCGTCTTCTTGTCGATGATCGACTGGTGGATATGCATGGCCGAGCCCGGCTGGCCCTGGATCGGCTTGGCCATGAAGGTCGCATAGATCTCATGTTTCAGCGCCGCCTCGCGAATGGTGCGCTTGAACATGAACACTTGGTCGGCAAGCTCGACGGGATCGCCGTGGCGCAGGTTGATCTCGAGTTGGCCCGCACCCTCTTCATGGATGAGCGTATCGATCTCCAGGCCTTGTCCTTCGGAGAAATGGTAGATGTCGTCGATCAGTTCGTCGAATTCGTTGACGCCGGCGATCGAATAGCCGGCGCCGCCGCCGATCGCGCGCCCCGAACGGCCGACAGGTGGGGTCAGCGGATAATCCGGATCCGGATTCTTGCGCACGAGATAGAATTCGATCTCGGGCGCTACCACTGGCTTCAGCCCGAGCTTGTCATAGGCGGCAATGACGCGCTTCAGCACGTTGCGCGGCGTGAACTCCACCGAGCGGCCATCCTGATGCACGAGGTCACAGATGACGGCGGCCGTCGGATCCTCCTCCCAAGGCACCACCGTCAGCGTCGACAGGTCGGGCATCAGTTTGAGGTCGCCGTCATCCTCGGGATAGTGGAAGCCGTTGCCGTCCTCGGGATAACCGCCGGAAATCGTCGTCATGAAAACGGCAGAAGGCAGGGCCAGCGAGGTGTTGGAGGTGAATTTCTTCGACGGCATCATCTTGCCGCGTGCGACCCCAGCCTGGTCAGGCGTGATGCATTCGATGTCCTCGATGCCGCGCCATTCAAGCCAGGCGCTGACTTCCTTCCAGTTCTTGACGCCACGTTGGCTCTTCACGAAGGCAGGCGTGCGGACACGTCCTCCGCGGCTCGACGGACGGACTTCCTTTTTTGCAGGCGGCATCATTCACCAGATTGAGTTGCGGATTTCGGAGTATAGCCGTGCGGCACGACGGAAGGGAAGGGGAGCAGGTGAAAGGACCTGGGTGTGGAAGGTCGCCGTCATGCGGGCTTGCCGGGCAGGGTCTCCAGCCAGCGGCGCAAGGCCGCTGCGTAGAGCCTGCGCCATCCGCGCTGCGGCGTGGTTAGAAACCAGGATTGACGCAGATCCCACTTTTCGCCGCATAAGTCTCTGAGCCTGGTATTAATGATGCCCTTGCCGGACAGCGGATAGACGGAGAATTCGGAAAAGAAGATGTCGCCGTTCTTCTCATAGAAATCACAGCGCATATGATCGAATGTCGCGGTCAGCGTTTCGGCGATCGCGCGCATGCGCACAAATGAGGCCGGCAGGTCGATAAGCACCCACTGCTTGCCGCTGCCGTCAGGTGGTGGAGCATAGATGCCGTCACGATCGAAATGACACTTCGTTGCCATGTTCATCCCGGCGCGCGGCATAGACATATGCCGTCATGCCGTTCGAAACATGGAATTTGTATTCCAGACG
The DNA here is from genome assembly GCF_006441275.1 of Mesorhizobium sp. B2-4-17. Taxonomy (NCBI): domain Bacteria; kingdom Pseudomonadati; phylum Pseudomonadota; class Alphaproteobacteria; order Hyphomicrobiales; family Phyllobacteriaceae; genus Mesorhizobium; species Mesorhizobium sp. B2-4-17. The sequence goes on from NZ_VFUX01000021.1 coordinate 64,015, forward strand.
GATCGGCTGGCCGTCCTCCAGCAGCATTTCCTCTACGAACACTTTTCGCTCGGCGCCTTTGTAGCCCCACTCGCCGAACTTCCTGCCATAGCGGCGGCGCATCCAGCGCGATGTTCTTCGCGTCAGCTTGGCTTTGTCCACGCGACCGTTGCGGATCATGATGTTCCAGCGGCAGCCGTGATTGGCCTTGACCACCACGTCACCGGCCAGCAGCTCAGACGGAATCTCTCTCGCATCGCGCCCGGACCACAGGACCTTGGCGCTGCGAAGTTCAGGGCATGTGGACAGGGCATATGCCTTCGAAGCGAGCTTGTCGCACGCCGTGGCGAAGAAGGGATTGTGGTCGAAGATCTTGCGCCACAGGAATTTGTCGACGTAGGTAGACGGCCTCGCCGGATGGGGCAACATGCCGCTATGGTTGAATGTGCGCATGCAGATCGCTGGATGGCGCAGAAAGCACCATGCTCTCGCCAGGTGCAATATCGCTCGGTCGCTCATCCGCAACGATGGCATGCTTACCTCTGAGGTTCGTGCGTGACCGCTGCGCGTCGTCTCACGAACACGTCCCTGGTCATGTTGCGCGAGATACTGGTGCGACCGATGACTTCGAGGCGGGGGTCGAGCTCTCGTTCGGCGCTTTCCGACCAGAGCAGGGCGAAGGAACAGGGCTCCCACAGAATGATTTGCACACCATCCGGCGCGGTGTCCGCAATGCGCGACACAACGGCGGCCTTTGGTGAAACCATGCTGGCGACATAGACGATCTGCGCTGCGCCATAATCATAGTGGCAACCGTTGCAAAGCTCCGCACGCAAGCGCGTATAGTTCAGCTTCGCCGCGAGCCTGTTCGCGGTCTCCACCGCCTCGGGGACAATGTCGAGACCGACAATTTCAGGAACCGTTGTCTGGTCGTGAATGCGGAACATGGTAAATGGCCGTCCGCCGCAGCCGACCATGATAGCGCGATGGCAGTCATCGAAATTGGCGTGATCGAACACTTCATCGAGGCGTTTGTAGGCATCTTTCGAAGACAGCACGCCAATGTCGGTCTTCTATGCCGCGATCTGTCCGAAAGACTCTCCGCTCTGCAGGTCCTGCTGCAACATCTGCGCGATTTCTGCGACGTCCTGCGCATGGACCATGTCGGCGAAAATCTGGGTCAGGGCCGGTCGGTAGGCGAAGAATTCCGGATGGCTGTCGAGCAGCGCCTCGCTCGCATCGGGGCCCATGGCGACGCCGAGGTCGCGAATGCTGTTGATCACTTCGGTGGGCGTGCGGTCCCACAAGCTCTGCAAAAGCCGCTCGAGGTCAACCTTCTGCATGTGCCACACGCTTTATGTTCCTCTTGCTAGCAGCGCCTGATAACGACGTCCATATCGCCACCTTCATCACGCTGGAACCGTCACGATCATGCAGTCCTTGACCACGATAGGCTTCGACGCCGACGATACGCTTTGGCAGAACGAACAATTCTTCCGCATGACGGAGAAGCGCTTCGCGGCCATGCTTGCCGATCATGGCGAGGAGAAGCAAATTTCAGCCCGATTGCTCGAGGCCGAACGGCGCAACCTTGCCGTTTATGGTTTCGGCATCAAGGGATTTACGCTGTCGATGATCGAGACGGCGATCGAGGTCACCGATGGGCGCGTGCCGGCTGCGGTCATATCGGAAATTCTCGATGCCGGCCGTGAGATGCTGAACCATCCGATCGAGCCTTTGCCGCACGCGCGTGAGACGGTGGAGAAGCTTGCCGGCACATTCCGCCTCGTGCTGATCACCAAGGGCGACCTTTTCGACCAGGAGCGCAAGCTGGCCGGGTCCGGCCTTGGCGATCTGTTCGACGCGGTCGAGATCGTCAGCGACAAGAGTGCCGCGACCTATGCGCGCCTCTTCAGCCGCCACGGTGACGGTCCCGCAAAGAGCATGATGGTCGGCAATTCGCTGAAGTCGGACGTGGTGCCGGCCATCGAGGCCGGCGGCTGGGGTGTCCATGTGCCGCACGAACTGACCTGGGTGCTCGAGCATGTCGAGGCGCCCGTCGCCGAGCCGCGGTTCCGTCAGATAGCCGATCTTGGACTGTTGCCCGCACTGGTCGAAAGCATCGGGAAATCGGGCTGATCGCCGCCTCAACTCTTTGTTTTTGCGCAATTCCGTACGGAAAAACGTTGCGCACTTTCCCAGGAATTGCTCTACCGGCTGATCAGGCGATCGATCACCGGCTGCAGCCGCTCAGGCGTGATCGGCTTGGCGACCACGACGTCGACGATGCTCGACAGGCCCAGGCTCTCGGGCGTGCCATTCTTGGTTGAAAGCAGGATCACGGGAGGAAGCGAGTTCCCCGAAGTCCGCCGCAACGTTTCGATGCCGGACATCAGATTGTCGCAGTCCTTGTTGTCGGAGCCGCCGTCCAGCACAATCACGCCGGGTACGAGCGACCGCAAGATCCTCGCCGCCGTATCGGGCGATTCCGAGATTGGTCTGAGCCCGGAACGCTCGACAATCTTCGATACCACCACACGGTTGATAGGCGATTTCCCGACGACGAGCACTTGCGAGCGATCGCGGATCGTCTCGGCGCTGGAATGCCGGCTAATCTGATTCGGATGTTTTGTGGTCTCGCCCTCACGATTCACTGGGCACCCAAGTCGGCCAAGTTCGCCCCCATTTCAATGCAGAGTTGAAATCTGGGGACAATTGGCGTGAGATCGTGGCTCATGTCAAGTTGAAATAAAAGGCCTCTGGTTTGCCCCTGAAAACAATGGATTCAAGCAACAGTACTGTACTGAACTGTCCAGAATCTGATTGCGTAAAAATAAAATTCACCTGCGCACACTTTGCGCAGGTGAAGGGTCGGTTCGAACGATTTCCGATCAGCCATGGCTCTGCTGTGTGACGATCACCGGGATCAGCAGATCGCCCCAATTGCCGTCGCCGCCATGGTGCCTTGCCGAGCGCACCAGCTCCACCGAGACGCCCGCCTCGACCGCCTTCATCACCGACTGGTTGAGCCTGTGCAGATCGTTAGCGAGCATGCGGATCGTCGCCTGCTGGTCGACGCTCATCGTCGTCGATTGCTCTTCCGCCCGTTCCTTGACGCGGCTTATCGATGCCATTGGTCTTCTCCTGTGCTTGAAGCCCTGTTGGGCGTTTCCTCGGTGTTTTCTGATCCGCTATTCCGCGGCCGGTTTGAACTGTGCGTGCTCGGTCGATTCATGCATGGCGGTGGTCGACGACTTGCCGCCGGTGATCGCCATCGACACCGCATCGAAATAGCCGGTGCCGACCTCGCGCTGGTGCTTGGTCGCGGTGTAACCATTGGCCTCGGCGGCGAACTCGGCTTCCTGCAGTTCGGAATAGGCCGCCATTTGCCTCGCCTTGTAGCCGCGCGCCAGTTCGAACATGCCGTAGTTGAGCTGGTGGAAGCCGGCCAGCGTGATGAACTGGAACTTGTAACCCATGGCGCCGAGCTCCCTCTGGAACTTGGCGATCGTGGCGTCGTCGAGATTCTTCTTCCAGTTGAACGATGGCGAGCAATTATAGGCCAGCAACTTGCCCGGATGGTGCTTGCGCACGCCCTCGGCGAACTTTTTGGCCTGTGCCAGGTCGGGCTTCGAGGTTTCGCACCAGATCAGGTCCGCATGGGGCGCATAGGCGACGGCCCGCGCGATACAAGGTTCGATGCCGTTCCTGACCTGGTAGAAACCTTCGACGGTGCGCCCGGCGTCGTAGTCGACGAAGGGCTGGTCGCGCTCGTCGATGTCGGAAGTCAGAAGCTTCGCGGCTTCCGCATCGGTGCGCGCCACGACCAGCGTCGGCGTGCCCATCACGTCGGCTGCCAGCCGCGCGGCGTTGAGGTTGCGGATATGCGCTGCCGTCGGGATCAGCACCTTGCCGCCGAGATGGCCGCACTTCTTTTCCGACGCCAGTTGGTCCTCATAGTGGACGCCGGCGGCACCTGCCTCGATGAACGCCTTCATGATCTCGAAGGCGTTGAGCGGCCCGCCGAAGCCGGCTTCGGCGTCAGCGACAATAGGCGCGAACCAGGTCTCGACCGAAAGGCCATTGCCTTCGGAGGTTTCGATCTGGTCGGCGCGCTGCAGCGTGCGGTTGATGCGCTTGACGAGTTCCGGCGCGGCGTTGGCCGGATAAAGCGACTGGTCGGGATACATCGCCGAGGCGGTGTTTGCGTCGGCGGCGACCTGCCAACCTGACAGGTAGATTGCCTTCAGCCCGGCGCGCACCTGCTGCATGGCCTGGTTGCCCGACATGGCGCCGAGGGCGTTGACGAAGTCTTCCTCGTGGATGAGCTTCCACAGCCGGTTGGCTCCCATTTCGGCGAGGCTCTGGCGGATCTGCACCGAACCGCGCAGCCGCTTCACGTCCTCCGGCGAATAGGGACGTTCGATGCCGTCGAAGCGACCTTCCGGCGCCGATGGAACGAGGTTGTAAAAATCAGTCATGGATCACTCCGGAGGATTGCTGCACGATGTCGGAACGCCATTTTCTGAGGCGCTGCTATGTGACTGAATTTACATTGCAGCGCAAAATGAGCCAGAAAAAACGGGAAGTTCAGCCAAACATAAGAGAAAATCTGTATTGCGTTTGACAGAAAGGCACTGTAAATTTGTCAATATTGTAAAAACAGGAAGGTGAGATCGTTGCGAGTATCGTGTAAAAATCCTGTCAAGGACGGATGATGGCTGACCAGAAGATTTTCGCCGGACCGCGCATCCGCCGCATCCGCAATGCCAAGAGCCTGACCCAGACGGCGATGGCCGAGGGGCTCGGCATCTCGCCCTCCTATCTCAACCTGATCGAGCGCAACCAGCGGCCGCTGACGGTGCAGCTTATCCTTAAGTTGGCATCCGTCTACAAGGTCGACCCGCATGAGCTGCAGGGCGAGGCAAGGGGATCGGTCACGGCCTTGAAGGAGGTGTTCGCCGACCCGCTGCTGGTCGGCGAATTGCCGGGAGACCAGGAGCTGATCGAGTTTGCGGAGGCGGCGCCCAATGCCTCGGCCGCGGTCATAAAACTGTTCCGCGCCTATCGCGAGCAGGCCGAGCGGCTCTCCGACCTCAACGAGCTTCTGGCGCGGGAGGGGCGGGCGACGGCGCTTTCCGGCGCCCGCCTGCCGATCGACGAGGTGCACGAGACCTTCGAGCGGCGGCCGAACCATTTCGCCGCGCTCGAGGAGGAGGCCGAGGCGTTCACTGCGGTGCTCGATCCCGGTGACGATCTGTTCGGTGCGCTCAAGGCCTGGCTGAAGCGCGAATACGGCATCGTGGTCAAGGTGCTGCCGGTCGCCACCATGCCCAATTGGCGCCGCCGCTATGATCGCCATTCGCAGCGCCTGTTCCTGTCCGAGCGGCTGTCGCCGTTCGACCAGTTGCGCGAAGTGGCGATGGAGGCCTGCCTGATCCGCATGACGGTCGCGGTCGCCGGCGAGATCCAGGCGCTCAAACTGAGCACGGACGAAGCCCGCAGGCTCGCCCGTTTCGAGCTCGGCCGTTATGCCGCGCATGCGCTGATGATGCCCTATCAGGCCTTTCACGCTGCCGCCATTCGCGCTCGCTATGACATCGACGTCCTGCGCTCCCGTTTTGGCGTCTCCTTCGAGCAGGCGGCGAACCGGCTCACCATGCTGCAGCGGCCAGGTGCGCCGGGCGTGCCGTTCTTCATGCTTGAGGTCGACAATGCCGGGAACCGCTTTCGCAGAGCCGGCAGCCAGGGCTTTCCGCACAGCCGCTTCGGCGGCGGCTGCCCCAAGCTGCCCGTGCATGCCGCCTTCACCCAGCCGGGCCAGATCTTCGTCGAGGCGGTGGAAATGCCCGACGGCGCCGAGTTTCTGTGCATTGCCCGCACGCTGGAAGGCCCGCAGAGTGCGTTCTCCGAGCGTCCGCGCCGCACCGCTCTGCTGCTCGGTTGCGACATCGGCTTTCGCGACGACATCGTCTATGGCGCGGCACTGCCCGGCGCGGCTGCCGGGAAGTCGGGACCAGGCACTGTCGTGGCGACGCCTGTCGGGCCCGCCTGCCGGCTCTGCGAACGCGTCGGCTGTCTGGCGCGTGCCGAACCGCCGGTGACACGTCCGCTCGGCCTCGACGACATGGTGACCGGCCTGAGTGCCTTCGACTTCCAGTAACGCGGTGGATTCCGATAGAGTGGTCGTGAGGTGCCACAATCGTCGCCGGGCTCTGGATCACGCCCGGCCCACGCGTTTGCGTTACGCGAACGGAGTATATTTTGTTGGCCCTTGCGCATCGTCCCGTCCACAAAAGCTCGACAGTCGCGCCCATGACAGACGCAGCATCATCACGGAGCCTTGTTGCATCGACCGCCTCGCAGCGAGGAGCGCATCGGCTTCCTGCTGGTGTTCCTGTCGGCGCTCATGTGGAGTTTCGGCGGCACAATCGCCCGCTTCATCACTGCCGGCGACACCTGGACGGTGGTGTTCTGGCGCTCCATGTGGGCCGCCGCCTTCCTGCTCTGCTTCATGGTCTGGCGTGACGGTCGGCGCGGTATGCTGAAATCGTTCCGCGACATGGGCCTGCCCGGTCTTGCGGTCGGGTTCTGCTTCGCCATCGCGTCGACCGCCTTCGTCGTGGCTCTCGCCTACACCACCGTCGCCAACATCCTTTTGATGCAGGCCGGCGTGCCGCTTCTGGCGGCGCTGTTTGCCTGGGCTCTGTTTCGCGAACGGGTTGGCGTCGTGACCTGGGTGGCGATCGCCGCCGTCATCGCCGGCGTCGCCATCATGGTGTCGGAATCGCTCGATGGCGCCGTGTCGCCCATAGGCGACGGGCTGGCGTTGCTGATCGCATTCATGTTCTCGATCGCCACCGTCATTACCAGGCGGTTCTCCAGTGTGCGCATGACGCCGGCGACCTGTCTCGGCACGATCCTGGCCGCGGGCTTTGCCGCCTCGCAGGCCTCGACCTTCTCGGTCTCGCCCGGTGACATGGGTTTTCTCTTCCTTTTCGGCGTGGTCAATCTCGGCATCGGCCTCGCCTTCTTCGCCACCGGCGCGCGCCTGATCCCGGCGGCAATCGCGGCGCTGCTCGGCACATTCGAGCCTATTCTTGGGCCGATATGGGTCTGGCTCATCCATTCCGAAGTGCCGTCCGGACGTACCATCATTGGCGGCGCGGTGGTGGTCACGGCACTGCTTGTCCATATCGGGCTTGAATTCAAGCGCCAGGCACGGCCGCGGCGGGCAGGGGTTACCGGGGTGCCGTCGCCTAATTGATGCCGCCACCGATGCTTTGCCATTGACAACGTTGCTGCCGCCCGGGCAGGCTGTGAACACGGCAACAACAAGACAGGCCTATCTTGCCAAGTCTCCCCGGCAACCCGATCGAGACCGGACCACATTTCTGTATTTCTGTCCGCGCGGCGGCGAAAGCTTCTGACGGCACCGTCATTCCCTCCAGTCCCGGACGATTGCCGGGCCGCGTCGGGCGCGCCGATTGGCGCTTGTTGTCCCCTGGAAAGCTCAATAGTCTGAAGCAAATGCCCGGCCGCGCGCACGCCGCGACGAGTCGGCGATGGAACACTCACCAAAGGAGAATAGCATGATCCGCAAAGCGCTATGGCTTTCGGCGACCTCGGTATTTCTGGCGCTTCTGACGCCTGCAGGACATGCGGAGGACCGCGTCGTCAATGTCTTCAACTGGTCTGACTATATCGACCCGACGATCATCGACGACTTCACCAAGAAGACCGGCATCAAGGTCGTTTACGACACGTTCGATTCCAACGAGATCCTGGAAACCAAACTGCTTGCCGGCGGCAGCGGCTATGACGTCGTCGTGCCGAGCGGCAATTTCCTTGCCCGCCAGATCCAGGCCGGCGTGTTCCAGAAGCTCGACAAGTCGAAACTGCCGAACCTCTCCAATATGTGGGACACTGTTACGGAACGGACCGCCAAATACGACCCTGGCAATGAGTATTCGATCAATTACATGTGGGGCACGGTCGGCATCGGCTACAACATCAAGAAGGTGCAGGCAGCGCTTGGCACCGACAAGATCGACAGCTGGGATGTGTTCTTCAATCCCGAAAGCCTGGCCAAGCTGAAGGACTGTGGCGTCTACGTGCTGGATTCTCCGGCCGACGTCATTCCGGCGGCGCTGAAATATGTCGGCCTCGACCCGAACAGCACCTCGCCCGACGACATCGCCAAGGCCGAGGAAGCCTTGATGAAGGTCCGCCCCTTTATCAGGAAATTCCACTCGTCGGAGTACATCAATGCCTTGGCCAATGGCGACATTTGCCTGGCCATCGGCTGGTCTGGGGACGTCTTCCAGGCGCGCAACCGCGCCAACGATGCCAAGCAGGGCGTGGAGATCGGCTATTCCGTGCCGAAGGAAGGCGCCCAGATGTGGTTCGACCAGATGGCGATCCCGGCCGATGCGCCGCACGTCGCCGAGGCGCATGAATTCCTCAACTACATGATGACGCCGGAAGTGATCGCCAAATCGTCGAACGCCGTGCTCTATGCCAACGGCAACAAGGCGTCGCAGCAATTCGTCGACAAGGCGCTGCTTAGCGACCCGGCCGTCTATCCGGACGAGGCGACCTTGCAGAAGCTCTATACGGTCTCGCCATACGATCCCAAGACCCAGCGCGTCATCACGCGTACTTGGACCAAGATCGTCACCGGCCAGTAAGTCATGGGATACGGCCCCGGCAGCCGATTGCCGGGGTCGCCTTTCCTTGGGGAATTTTGAAGCACGGAGTTGGAAATGAAATCGCTTGGCAGCATCCGCAGGGATTTCGCGCCATGGAACGACCCGAACGCCAAGCCATACATCCAGTTCGACAAGGTCACCAAGAAGTTCGGTGATTTCACCGCCGTCAACAATTTGTCGCTGACCATTTTCGAGCGCGAATTCTTTGCACTGCTCGGCGCGTCGGGTTGCGGAAAGTCGACGCTGCTCAGGATGCTTGCCGGCTTCGAGGAACCGTCGGCCGGCCGCATCCTGCTCGATGGCCAGGATCTGCGCGGCATTCCGCCCTATCGCCGGCCGGTCAACATGATGTTCCAGTCCTATGCCCTGTTCCCGCATATGACAGTGGAGAACAACATTGCCTTTGGCCTGAAGCAGGAGGGCATGCCAAAGCCCGATATCGAAAAGCGCGTCGCCGAGATGCTGAAGCTGGTCAAGCTCGAGCAGTTCGCCAAGCGCAAGCCGCACCAGCTCTCCGGAGGCCAGCGCCAGCGCGTCGCGCTTGCCCGCTCGGTCGCCAAGCGGCCGAAGGTGCTGCTGCTCGACGAGCCGCTCGGCGCGCTCGACAAGAAGCTGCGCGAAGAAACCCAGTTCGAACTGATGGACCTGCAGCAGGAGCTTGGCCTGACCTTCGTGGTCGTCACCCACGACCAGGAAGAAGCGATGACCATGGCCGACCGCATCGCCATCATGGACAAGGGCGAAGTGATGCAGATCGCGACGCCGGCCGAGGTTTACGAGGCCCCGACATCGCGCTTCGTGGCGCATTTCGTTGGCAACGTGAACATGTTCGAAGGCAAGGTTGCCGAGCGCACCGACAACACAACACGCATCACCGGCGCGACCGGAGCCCAGATCGTCGTCGAGAATGGCGCCGCCGCCGCGACAGGCGCCGACATCATCTTCGCCGTCAGGCCGGAGAAGATCAGGGTGTCTTCGAAGAGGCCGGCCGATGCCGTCAACGCACTGGAGGGCGAAGTCTACGACATCGCCTATCTCGGCGACATGACCGTCTATCACGTCAGGCTGGATGACGGGCAGCTCGTGCGGGCAAGTGCCTTGAACGCGGCGCGCGTGAGCGAGGATCCGCTAACCTGGAACGACCGCGCCTGGGTGTCCTTCCGGCCCGACGCCGGCGTCGTGCTGACACGGTAAGGGGGCTGATATGTCCAACATCGCTGTCACCGATGCCGCCGTGCCATCCACCGGCGGCCAGCCGTTCGGGGCACGGCTGGCCGCCGGTTTCGTCAACCGGCTCGTCATCATCGTTCCGTATTTGTGGCTGCTGTTCTTTTTCCTGATCCCCTTCGTCATCGTCTTCAAGATTTCGCTGTCGCAGACGGCAATCGCCATGCCGCCCTATACGCCCGTGCTCGACTTCAGCGACGGCGTCTCCGGCTTCTTCGCCGGGTTCCGTGACCTGAACTTCGACAATTATGTCTGGCTGACGCAGGACGCGCTCTATTTCAAGGCCTATGTCACCAGCCTGATCATCGCCGCCATTTCGACCGTGCTGACGCTGCTGGTCGGCTACCCCATCGCCTACGGCATGGCGCGTGCGCCGGCTACCATCCGTCCGACATTGCTGATGCTGGTCATCCTGCCGTTCTGGACGTCGTTCCTGATCCGCGTTTATGCCTGGATCGGCATCCTGAAGCCCGAAGGCCTGCTCAACCAGCTGCTCTTGTCGCTGCACATCATCAACCATCCGCTGGTCATCCTCAATACCTATACGGCGATCTTCATCGGCATCGTCTATTCCTATCTGCCGTTCATGGTGCTGCCGCTCTATTCGTCGCTGGAAAAGATGGACTATTCGCTGATCGAGGCGGCCAAGGATCTCGGCTGCCCGCCGACATCAGCCTTCTGGAAGATAACCTTCCCGCTGTCGCTTCCCGGCGTCATTGCCGGCTGCCTGCTGGTCTTCATCCCGGCCGTCGGCGAGTTCGTCATCCCCGATCTGCTCGGCGGGTCGCAGACGCTGATGATCGGCAAGACCTTGTGGAGCGAGTTCTTCGCCAACCGTGACTGGCCGGTATCTTCGGCCGTGGCCGTCATCCTGCTGTTGCTGCTGACCGTGCCGATCATGCTTTTTCAACGAGCGCAGGCACGTGCCCAGGAGCAGGATAAATGAACGCCACCTGGAGCCGCTTCAACGTGACCTCGATCGTGCTGGGGTTTGCTTTCCTGTACCTGCCGATCGTGCTGCTCATCGTCTTCTCCTTCAACGAATCCAAGCTCGTCACCGTCTGGGGCGGCTTCTCGACCAAATGGTACGTATCGCTGTTCCACAATCAGGGCCTGATGGACGCCACTTGGGTGACGGCGCGCGTCGGTGTCATTTCGGCGACGGTGGCGACCGTGCTCGGCACGCTGGCGGCACTTACCCTGACGCGCTACACGCGGTTCAGGGGCAGGGTGCTGTTTTCCGGTATGGTCTTTGCGCCGCTCGTCATGCCGGAGGTGATCACCGGCCTGTCTCTGCTGCTGCTCTTCGTTGCCATCGGCCTCGACCGTGGCTTCTTCACCGTGACGCTGGCTCACATCACGCTCACAATGTGCTTCGTGGCGGTCGTTGTGCAATCGCGCCTGGTTTCTTTCGACCGTTCACTGGAGGAGGCGGCGATGGATCTCGGTGCCACGCCGGCGAAGACCTTCTTCCAGATCACGCTGCCGGTCATCATGCCGGCGATCGTCTCCGGCTGGATGCTGGCCTTCACGCTGTCGCTCGACGATCTGGTTATCGCCAGCTTCACCTCCGGGCCGGGCGCCACCACGCTGCCGATGAAGATCTACAGCCAGGTCCGCCTCGGCGTGACGCCGGAGATCAATGCCGCCTGCACGATCCTGATCGCGGTTGTCGCGGTCGGTGTCATCGTCGCTTCGATCGCCAACAAGCGGCGTGAAGTGCAGCGCCAGCTCGACGAGCGGGCCGCGCAGCGCGGGTGAGGGAGACGGAAGCCGAAGCTGGAGCCGCTCACCGTTTCATGGAAACAGCGAACCGCTCCGACTTTTTGTTTTATTTTGACACAATTCCAGGAAACCCGCTTCACACTTTTCGTGGAATTGCCCTATTCGCCAGAGACGCCACGGCTTATCGGTGAAATGAACGGCGTGCTCCACGTTCCGCCGACGAAGAAGGACGACTGGTTCGGCCCCTGCTGGCCGTTCTTCTGCGCTGCCTGGTCAGGCTGAATGACGCCGCCGGACAGCGCCAGCCCGCGCCCCGCATAGGAGGCGATTCCGGACAGCCAGATCTTGTATTTCGCCGAATTGGCCTCGGCCTTGTCCAGCCTCGCCACGCCTCTCGAAATGGTTGCCTTCACTTCGGCGCCGTCGATCGGCAGCGTTCCGTCCGAGACATCGTCCAGCGCGAAGAAGCCGCCCTGTTCGGTATGCTTGAGAAAGGCCGGCAGGTTGAATTTGCTGAGCGCGCCGGGGCCGAAGGTCGCCGTCACCGAGCCGTCGGCGTTTTCGAAGATGGAATCCCAGGTCCTGCCTGGTCCCTTGAGGATGACCGAAACGGTGCCCGTGCCGACCGGCACCAGCCGGGTCATCCCGGCCGCCGTGCCGAACGCGCCGCCATCGACATCGGAAGCAAGCAGCCGGATCTCGACCTGGGTGCCTTCGGGCTTGCGGTCGAAACGAAGGCTGCTCTGGATGTTGCCGCCAAAGGCCGAGGCATCGGAGATGTCGAAGACGGAAAGACCATCCTTGACCTGGGCGGTGGCGGCCACATCGGCAAGCTGGATGCCGCCCGCCGTGGCATGCGCCGCCGACAGCCTGAGATCGAGGTTGACCCGGTCGGCAAAACTTGTGTCGGCATCACTAGGTCCAGCTCCGCTCGCCGGCCCCAGCGGCGTGAAGGCGGACAGGAATGATCTGAGATCGAGCGTGTCGAAGGCGAGCGTGCCGGAGATCACCGGCTGTGCATCGCCAAGTGACAGGTCCAGCGCGCCCATACCGGGGTTGTTGTCCAGCGCCAGCGCGGTGTTTTCGAATTTGACGCGTCCGGCCGACGCCGTGACCTTGCTCGAAATGCTGACGGAGCCGATCGCCGCGCTTGGCGCGATGCCGGTCTGCGACCATTCCAGTACGCGGCGGAGCGAGGGTGCTGCGAACTTCACCTGGCCGTCGAAATAGCCATTCTCTGACATGCTGGCCATGCCGTCGAAGGAGAAGGTGGCGGGCGCGGCCTTGAAAGACAAGGTGAGCGGCGCCGTGCCGCCGGCAAACAGCACCAGCGGCTTCGGGGAAGCGGCATCCACGGTCACGCTTTCGCCGCGCCAGATCCCGGTTGCCGACAGTGTCGCATTGCTGTTCATCGCCGCCCAACTGGCCTGGCCATTAAGGCTGCTCAGGATTTCCACGTCCTTGCCGTTGACCGAAGCCACCATACGCCCATCCCTGAACTCGACCGTGCCGAAGGCATCGGCCGGCAGCTTATCGAGGTCAGGCTTGGCGGGGTTGGCATTGACGACGCCGCGGGCGGTGTCGATGGAGCGTGCGATGCGGCCGCCGGTCGGTGCTGTGGGCAGGAACAGGCCGTTTTCCGTGCGCTGGACCCGGATCGTCGGCCGCACCAGCCGCGCCGTGGAGAACGCCACATCGCCCTGCAACGCCGCCATGGCCGAGAGGTCGACCTCGACCCGTTCGGCCTCGACGACCGGCGGCGCGTCGGTGTCCGTCCACTTTGACAGCGTCACATCGGTCAGGATCGCGCGGAATTTCGGCCAGACCTCGATGCGTGGTGAGCCGTCAATGGCAACCCGGAATCCACTCCAGGCGCTCATCTCCCAGGCGATGCGGTCGCGCACGATGCGCGTCGAGGCGATCAGGGGCAGGGCGGCGACCACCAGAGCGATGACGATCACGGCAGCGCCGATCGCCCATACTCCGCGGCGGATCAAGGATGATGGCATATCGCCCCGTATGCTTCCATTCCGATAAAATCATCCGACGGGTATAACCGCTGTCGTTACCACGACTCTCTGTCGCTACCACGACTCGCTGTCGGCACTACGACTCGCTGTCGGCACTACGACTTCCAGTCGTCACTACGACTTAGGGCTGACGCATTTCAAGTCTTTATGGCCCGGCGATGGCATTTGCGCACACCCTGGCGGTATCAGCCGAACAAAATCTTGCTCTGCTGCGCTGCGATATGCATAAGCGATGACGACCCTGGGAGGATCGATCATGGCTGCCGAAGTACCACTCTGGACCCCGACGCAAGACCAGATTGACGCTTCGCCGTTGACTGCTTTCATGAAGGCCGCGGAGGCGAAAGCCGGCACTGCATTCGCCTCCTATGCCGACCTTCATGCCTGGTCGATCGAGCATCGCGAGGCATTCTGGAGCCTGGTCTGGGACTTCTGCGACGTCACAGGCGACAAGGGCGCCGGTGGGGGCGAGCGCGTGCTCGTCGATGGCGACAGGATGCCCGGCGCCGCCTTCTTCCCCGATGCGTCGCTGAATTTCGCCGAGAACCTTTTGAAGAAGACCGGCGCGGCCGAGGCGATCGTCTTTCGCGGCGAGGACAAGGTCGAGCGGCGGCTGTCATGGAACGAACTGCATGGCCTGGTCTCGCGCCTGCAGCAGCTTTTCGTCTCGCTCAAGGTCAAGAAGGGCGACCGCATCGCCGCGATGATGCCCAACATGCCTGAAACTGTCGCCGCCATGCTGGCCGCGGCCTCGATCGGCGCGGTGTGGTCATCCTGCTCCCCCGATTTTGGCGAGCAGGGCGTGCTCGACCGCTTCGGCCAGATCGAACCTGTGATCTTCATCGCGCCCGACGGCTACTGGTACAATGGCAAGGCGATCGAGGTTGCCGACAAGGTCGCGGCGGTCGCGGCCAAGCTTGGCAGTGTCCGCAAGGTTCTGCTCGTCGACTATCTCGGCACCTCGGCCGATGTGGCTGATACAATCGACAAGGCCGTGGCGATGGAAGAGGCGCTGTCGCCCTTCGCCGCGAATGCCGTCACCTTCGAGCGGCTGCCATTCGCGCATCCGCTCTACATCCTGTTTTCATCGGGAACCACCGGCATTCCCAAATGCATCGTCCATTCGGCCGGCGGCACGCTGATCCAGCATGTCAAGGAACACCGCCTGCATGCCGGTCTCTTGGATAGCGACCGCTTCTTCTATTTCACCACCTGCGGCTGGATGATGTGGAACTGGCTGGTGTCGGGGCTGGCCTCCGGTGCCGCACTGCTGCTTTACGACGGTTCGCCCTTCTATCCCGACGGCAACGTTCTGTTCGACTTCGCCGATGCCGAGAAGATGACCTTTTTCGGCACCTCGGCCAAATTCATCGATTCCGTGCGCAAGGCCGGCCTCAAGCCGATCCGCAGCCACGACCTGTCGAGCGCGCGCAGCATCTCCTCCACCGGTTCGCCGCTGTCGCCCGAGGATTTCCGCTTCGTCTACGACGGCATCAAGAAGGACGTGCATCTGGCTTCGGTTTCCGGCGGCACCGACATCGTCTCCTGCTTCGTGCTCGGCGTGCCGACCCAGCCGGTCTGGACCGGCGAGATCCAGGGCCCCGGCCTTGGCCTTGCCGTCGACGTCTGGAATGATGATGGCAAGCCGGTCAGGCAGGAGAAGGGCGAACTGGTCTGCACCAAGGCGTTCCCGTCCATGCCGATCGGCTTCTGGAACGATCCCGACGGCAAGAAGTACCAGGCGGCCTATTTCGAGCGCTTCGACAATGTCTGGTGCCATGGCGATTTCGCCGAATGGACTGTTCATGGTGGCATGATCATCCATGGCCGCTCCGACGCCACGCTCAATCCGGGCGGCGTGCGCATCGGCACGGCCGAGATCTACAACCAGGTCGAGCAGATGCCGGAGATCCTGGAAGCGCTGTGCATCGGCCAGGATTTCGACAATGACGTGCGCGTCGTGCTGTTCGTGCGGCTGGCCGCCGGCGTCCAGCTGGACGAGGACCTGGAAAAACGCATCCGCGCCAAGATCCGCGGCGGCGCGAGCCCTCGCCATGTCCCGGCCAGGATTGTCGCCGTCACAGACATTCCGCGCACCAAGTCGGGCAAGATCACCGAACTTGCCGTGCGCGACGTGGTGCATGGCCGCGCCATCAAGAACAAGGAAGCGCTCGCCAACCCGGAAGCGCTGGAACTGTTCAGGAACCTGCCACAGCTTGCCGAATGAGCCCAACCGGCATGGTTAATGAAATATGGCGCGCGAATTTACCTAGATTTCACGAGTGGTACACATTCGTAAATTTTCCGCGGCGCCGGTAAGGACTTGTTAAGGCCCGACGCCGATAGTCGCACCTAACTTGAGGGAGAAATCCCGTTCCTCGGCCCCAGAGGATCTGAATTCGCTCAAGCCCCCGTTGTGACAGCAATCCAATCCTTAAGGCGTCCTCCAGGGCGCCTTTTCTTTTGGAGTTGCTATTCCGCGAGCACCCGGGTCGACGGGAAAGCGACCTCCACCAGCGTGCCTTCGCCAGGCGTCGAATTGATGGTGAAGCGGGCGCGGTTCGCTTCCACCATCGCCTTGGTCAGCGGCAGGCCAAGGCCGGTGCCGTCGCCGCGGCCACGCTTCAGGGCATTGATCTGCTTGAACGGTTTCAGCGCCTGCTCGATCTCGGCCGGGCTCATGCCGATGCCGGTGTCGCGCACCCGCATCACGACGTCGCCCGAGGTCTCGTAGGCGGTCGAGACGATCACCTGGCCGCCAGCCTGAGTGTAGCGGATGGCGTTCGACAGGATGTTGAGCGCGATCTGGCGCACGCTGCGCAGGTCCGCCACCACTTCCGGCAGCCGCGAGGCGAAGCTGGAGCGGATGATGACGCGTTCGCGGTTGGCCTGCGGCTGCATCATAGCCACCGTCTCGGCCAGCGTGTCGTTGAGCGAAACGGCCTCGTAAGCCATCTCCTGCTGGCCGGCCTCGATCTTGGAGATATCCAGGAGGTCGTTGACCAGATCAAGCACATGGTTGCCCGAGCGGTTGATGTCGCGCAGATAGTCGCGGTAGCGGTCATTGGCGACCGGCCCGAACTTCTCGTCGACCATCAGTTCTGAAAAGCCGATGATGGCGTTGAGCGGCGTGCGAATCTCGTGGCTGATGCGGGCGAGGAAGTCGGTCTTTTGCGAGGAGGCGCGCTCGGCCACCGCACGCGCTTGGGTGAGATCCTCTTCGGCCCGCTTCCACTGCGTGATGTCGCGCACGACGGCACAGAAGCCGCTGTCGTTGGGCAGCCGGCCGATGGTCATGAACAGCGGGATGAAGCGGCCCTGCGCTTCGCGTCCGATCACCTCGCGGCCGTCGTTCAGGACGCTCGCCACGCCGGGCTCGGACAGTCCGCTGAGATAGTCGCGCGCCGCGCGCTGGCTTTCGATGGCAAACAGCGAGGCGAACGGCTTGCCGGTCACCTCGTCGCTATCGAAGCCGAACAGCGCCTCGGCCGGGCGGCTGATCGAGCGGATGGTGCCGTCGCTGCCGATCAGCACGACGCCGTCGGTGGCGGTGTCGATGATGGTGCGCATCTCGGCGATGCGTGCCTTGAGCTCGGAAATGTCGGGCTGCGTCTGTTGCTCGCCGACCACGTGCAGGGCCGCCGGCGCCTCGTCCTCGCCGGAACGGCGTACGACCAGCATCAGTGCCTTGCCGTCGCACCAGGGAACCGAGCGCAGGATGGCGTCGATCGGGAATTCGTGTCCGTCGCGCGTCCTAAGCCGCAGCGCATGGTCGCTGCCGTCCGAGGCGCCGTCATCCGCATAGGGATCGGCAAACAGCGCGCCCAGCCCGCCGGCACCCTCAAGGTCCTCGAGCGCGGCGTAACCGGTCAGGTTCAGGAATTCCTCGTTGGCATAGTGCAACTGGTCGCCCGAATGGATGAGCAGGGGCACCGGCAGCTTGCCGAGCAACAAGGTATCCGGAGCCTTGCTTTCGTCTCCGACGGAAAAGGCGGACGGCAAGAACCCACTGGCTTTGAGCGGCGGCACCTGCAGGCGTGGCCGTTCAGCCGGGCTCTCGGCGGCGCCGCTTGCGCCTTCGGTTGCATCGGCGGGCGCAACGGCCCGCTCATCGGCCGAGGCGGCTTCCTCGCCGTCGGCCCAATCCTCATTGTCTTCGGCATCGCGAAAATCGGCCGCCGTCATGCTGTCATCGTCGACAGCATCGGCTTTGGCAATGATCGGTTCGCCGCCGGTCGCGAGAAGCTCGGCGGTCCTTGGTTCCGCCGCTGGGTCGGAAACCCGCGGCTGGTCGTTATTGTCCGCGACAGGGCCGGCTTCGTGACCCCGGCCGGCATAGTCAAGCAGCGAGCCTGCTTGATCGGGCAAGCTGCTGGCGGGCTTCCGATCCGTCGCTTCGTCTGGCCGCGCACCGTCAAGCCGTGTCAAGTCCTCTTGATCCCCGGCATCGGTCTCCGATGGCTCGGCCGGTTCTGTATCGGGGGTCGACGCAACCTCGCCTGCCGCCATGGCCGGCGCTTCGGCCTCCGGCTTCGGGACCTTAGCTATTTCGGCCGGGGGTTCAGCGGGCGCCTTGGCCGCCGCTTCATCCGTGCCGGGCTTTTCCGCTTGCGGAGGCTCGGCCGGCGAACTGTCCTTCCTCAGCCGTTCGCCGATCTCGCGGAAGGCGCTTCGCTCCAGCGTCGACAATCCCTTGTCGTTGGCTGGCTGCCGGTGTTCGGCCAGCCGGATGACCTTGTCGGCGAAGCGCCGCTCCGGTTTTGGCACGATGGTCAGCGCCGGCACCTCGCCCTTGAACGGATCCGCCGCGTTGGGCTCCTCGGCCTTCGGTTCCTCGGCGGCAGGTTCGGCGGCTGGCGGTTCTGGCGCAGCCTGCGTCTCGCCATTGGGCACCAGCGCCATGCCGATCGCTTCCGGATCGACGACCGCGTCGCCACTACGGGCAACGCCGAAGCCGCGGAAGCCTTCGAAGGCGCGGCTGCGGCCATAGACCGGCAAAGCCGCCAGATCGACGGGGATCTTCATGTCGGTGCCGACGACTGGCCACAGCACGGAACGGCCCGACCACGTATCGCGCCGCTCCAGGAGGCCGGCGATCTCGCCCGACGCGTCGAGGCCGAAGGCCGCCGCGACATCCCTGAAGCGCCGGCCGATCACATCGGCGGCGGGCTTGCCGACAATGTCTGCGAATTCCGGCGACAGCGCGCTGAACCTGCCCTCGGCGTCGGTGCGCCAGACGAAGCGCATCGGCACCGCCGAACGGCCTATCGTGCGGGCGGCCGGGGTTGCGGTCGAGGCGGAAGGGAAGGTGGCCAGGACGCCGTCCGGCCCGTTCCTTTCCCCCGAAGCTCCGGCGACGGCCTGTCTGGTCCCGGTCTCCGGGGCCGGCGTGGCGGACTCGGGCCGATGATCGTCCTCGCCCGCATGGAAGTACCAATGATCGTGCTGTGGAGACGTGCCGCCGGTCGCCGGCTGGTCGCTGTTTGCCGCCACCGGTCCGGCCGGGCCCGCAACGTCGGTCGGCTTCGGGGCGCCTTCGGTGACGGCTTCAGAAGAGGTGGGTTCCTGCCTGGCCGCTTCTGCCTGTGGATCCGCCGCCGGCTCCTTGTCCGGATCTGGCCGGGATTGCACGGCGGGGGCACCCGCCGCCGCGTCGGAAGGCTCGTGCGCCGGCGTTCCGTCTGCGACGTCGGCGTCCTCGATCCGATCCTCGTCGATCACTACCAGCAGATGCCGCTCCGGCGTCAGCCGGGCAAGGCCTGCCGGGTAGGAGGCCCTGCTGCCCGGAACCAGGCGCTTGACGATGCGGTCGCCCTCGGCAGCCACATCGGCCACCAGGGCCGCCAGCGTCGCGGGCTGGATGCCAAGCGCGGAAAACCCTTCCGAGGCCGCCTCGACATTGCCCTTGGCGTCGACGAAGGCGATGAAATGACCGTCTTCGGTGAAGCCACTGATCGCCCGGCTGGCGATCTCGGCAACACTTCGCGAGCCTGTCTGTCCCGCCGGCACCACCAGCATGATCGCCTTTTCGTCATCGGGCAGCGTCACGGCACTTGCAAGAAAGCCGACGGCGCGGCTGGTCATGCCGGTTGCCAGCCGCACCATGATGGCGCGATCGCTGCCGATCTCAGGAAAGCCGCTGGTCGCCATCACCTGGCGGCGGGCGATCAGCGGCAGCCGCGCCGAGGCGCCGATGATCGCCTCGATTTCGGGGTAGCCGAACACGGCTGCGCCCGGGCCATTGGCCCAGATCACCTGCTCCAGGTCGACCGACAGAATAGTGATCGCGTCGCCGGCGGCAAACCGCTCGCGGACCGCGTCGAGCACGGCGACGTCGAGGAAGGAGTATTCGGACGGCATGCGCTTGGCGGACCCTCACGGAGCGGCGAATTTGCAGTTAACGCTTTGTTAATAAAAGCCGGTGGCGCGAAGGTCCACAAGCCAGAACGTGCAAAGGCTGGAATTTGGGCTTTTGGTTAACGGCCGAAAGAATCTTTTTGTGCAGTGCAACAAAGATATTGCAATGCACAAAAAATGCCTTTATATTGCCATCATAGATGAACGAGACGGCTTTCTGTCAAAGCCGCTGCCGCTGAAAAAGGATGGAAAATGTCCAGGACCAAGACCGCCGAGACGATCGAAAACGTTGAATTCCCGAGCTTCGACGCTTCCAAGGCCACCGACCAGATGCGCGCTTTCGCCGAAAAGGGCGTTGAGCAGTCGAAAGAGGCCTATGCCAAGCTCAAGACCGGCGCCGAGGAGACCCAGAAAGCCCTGGAGTCGACCTACGAGACCGCCAAGACCGTTTCGAGCGACCTGTCGCTCAAGACCATCGCCGCGCTGCGCGCCAACGCCGAAGCCGGCTTTTCGCACCTCGAAGCCCTGATTGGCGCCAAGTCGCTGTCGGAAGTCGTCGAGCTGCAGACCGCCTTCCTGCGCAAGCGCGTCGAGATGACCGTCGAGCAGGCCAAGGACTTCCAGGCCGTCGCCTCCAAAGCGGCCGAGGACGTCTCCAAGCCGATCAAGACCGCCTTCGAGAAGGCCGTGAAGGACATTAAGGCTGCCTAATATTTGCACCTGATCGGAAAATGCAACGAAAGGACGCATTTCCCCGGATATGATCAAGCGTATGATGGCAGCCATCAACGAATACCCGGCGGGTGGAACCTCCTCCCTCCACCTCCGGGTGACCAGCCAGCACCTCCTCCCGCTGGCTCGTAACAGGAAAAGGCCAGCACCTCCTCCCGCCGGCCTTTTTCTTTGCCTTGTGCACGTAGTGCCGCTGTGGGGAAGTGGTCTTTGCTTTGCAAAAGCCTTGAATTAAAATCCATAAGCCCGTAAGGACGCATCGCCGAACGACAGAGCGGATCAAGTGGGACGGGGTTCCTGCAGAGATTTGTTCAGGCAAGTGTGCCGTTGTAGCTCAGCTGGTTAGAGCGCCGGATTGTGGATCCGGAGGTCGCTGGTTCGATCCCAGCCAACGGTACCACCGCACTCTCCCTATAAGTATCTGATTTCGCTGAGAAAACCGTCTGATTTTCACGAGGGGATTGCCCCGTTTTGAACTTTCGTGCTACCTATTGTGCTACCTATTGTGCTACAAATGGTATGCTCAAGACATGGGAAGACGCCGCGAAGAGCAAGACCCTGACCGCTTTCTTAGGGTACGAGGCAGCCACTTTCACTACTGCCGCCGCGTCCCAAAGGAACTCCGGGCTCTCGATGAGCGTGGTGAATTCGTGCGTCGGACCCTGGACACTGTCGACCGGTCGAAGGCGCGAACCGCCCGCGATCTTCATGAGGCTGCCGACAACGCGCTTTGGTCCTCTCTTATGCTGGGGGACAATCCCCAGGCCGCACGCATTCGATACGAGCGAGCGATCAAACGCGCGGAGGCGTTGGGGTTCGTTTATCGGCCGCTCGCGGATATCTTAGTTGCCGAACCGCTCGACACGATCTTACAGCGCGTGGAGGCTACGATTGGAATGCCTAACACCTCGCCAATGCTCGATGCGGTCGGTGGTGCGGCAGCCCCTCCCGACGACAAGATATCGGAGGCGCTGCAACTGCACTTCACCGAGATCGCTCGCGACGAGATCCGCACCAAAAGTCCAGATCAGAGAAAACGATGGAAGGCAAAACGCCAAATGAGCGTCGACGTCTTCATCGCCTTGGTCGGCGACAAGCCGATGGGTGAGATCAGCCGCGATGACGCGCGGACGGTCCACAAATATTGGCTCGACCGAATTGCGCCTGAGAAGGGAGGGGCAGACCGCTCGGCGTCGACCGGCAACCGAAATATGGGCAACCTCCGGACCCTATACGCCGATTACTACCGGCATATCGGCTTTCCCGAGCAGAAGAACCCCTTCGCCGACCTGTCATTCAGCGACAAGTCGAAGCGCTCTCGGCCTCCATTTCCAACCGACTGGATTCGCGACAAGATATTCGCACCTGGCGCGCTGGCGACGCTCAATGACGAGGCACGCGGCATCGTGCTTGCCTTTGCGGAAACGGGTGCCAGGCCAAGCGAACTCGCCAACCTCCACTCCGGCGTCATCCATCTCGATCATGAAGTGCCCCACATTTCGATCGAGCCACGTGACGACCCTAATGATCCGCGCGAGATCAAGACCGCTTCATCGGTGCGCAAGGTGCCCCTGGTCGGTGTCGCTCTTGAGGTGTTCAAGAAGCATCCGGAGGGCTTTCCGCGCTACAAGGATCGTGAGGCGTCCTTGTCAGCGCTGCTCAACAAGCACTTCGAGACCCACGGATTGTTCCCGACCGACAAGCACACGGTCTATTCGCTGCGGCACTCCTTCGAAGACCGTATGAAGAACGCCAGGCTGGATGAGGAACTGCGTCGCATGCTGATGGGCCATACGATTGATCGGCCGAAATATGGCGAGGGCGGTGACATGAAGATGTGGCAGGAAGAACTCATGAAGATCGTTCTGCCGTTTGATCCCGCGATCGTGTAGCGCGCTGCCGCACTGCCGCAAGCCGATCCTGCTTCGCCTGGTAGTCCTGCAGAGCGCGTTCGAGATAATCGTATAACGGGAGCCATGCCTCACCCTGCTCACCTCGCGCGACGATGATCTCGGCAACGCGATCGAGCGCGCGCTCAATCCGCTCAACCGTGATCGGCCGCGCTGTTGGCGAGCGCCGCTTCACGGTCCATCCCTTCTGGTCCTCCGCGCACAGAGCATATCGTCTGAGTAAGCGGACTTTTAGCAGCACGGGAAGGGTGTGCCTCTGGTCGGGCGGCGACCGGCGGCTGCGGCGTACATTTCGGACAGATCGCTGACCATACCGGCGAAGAGAGGGTAGCCTCAGAGCGCTACCGCCTTTCCCGACACTCATCAGGCGACCAGTTCAGACTTCGCTGCTTTGGGTGTAATGAGGCTTGTTCGTCTAGGAATCCGGGGTTGAGAATGTCCTGTCATGGCAGTGCATGGTGGCCCGGCCAGACAATCTCTAACCACCACGCCGAATGACGGCAACGGGGCCGAAGAACGAACCCGCTGCGCGGGAGGGCGCCCGCGGTTGAGGTAGAGATCAAGAACCGGTCGTTGCGCCTGCGTTGAGCGGGGTTCGGCAGGGGCAGAGCATCACAGGCTTCTTTAACAAGGAGCCTGACCATGCCTCATCCAGTTCTTGATGCACCTATCAGTCCACTGCGCCAGCGACTGATCGACGACATGAACATGCGGCGTTTCTCACGAGAGACGCAGCGCAACTATCTCCGCGATATCGGACGCCTGGCGACATTCCTTGGGCGATCACCAGACACAGTGACCACCGACGACCTGCGCCGGTTCCAGATCGAGCAGCAGGAGGACGGCGTTCCCGTGCCGACCATGAACAGCATCGTATCGGCGCTGCGCTTCTTCTTCACGCATACGGTTGATCGTCCCGATCTGGCGCGCAAGCTCGTTCGTCTGGCGCACCCGCGTAAGCTGCCTGTGGTGCTGAGCCGCGACGAGGTTGCCCGGCTGCTCAACGCTACCACGTGTCTCAAGCACCAGGCCGCACTGTCGGTCGCCTATGGGGCTGGTCTGCGCGTTGCCGAGGTGTCGATGCTGAAGGTCGCCGACGTTGACAGCGAGCGCATGCTGCTGCGCGTCGAGCGCGGCAAGGGCGGGCGATACCGCAACGCCATGCTGTCGCAAGACCTGCTCTTGTTGCTGCGCCAGTGGTGGAAGGTCGGACGCCAGCAGGGGGTGATGCATCGCGACGGCTGGCTGTTCCCGGGGCAGCATTCGATGAAGCCAATCAGCACGCGCCAGCTCTATCGCGTGGTCGTCGAGGCCGCGCAGGCGGCCGACATCGCCAAGCGGGTCGGGCCGCACACGCTGCGTCACAGCTTCGCCACCCACCTGCTGGAGGACGGCACCGACATCCGGATCATCCAGGTTCTGCTCGGGCACGCCAAGCTCAACAACACCGCCTTCTACACCAAGGTTGCAACCCGCACGGTGCGCACCGTCACGAGCCCACTCGACAAGCTTGGCCTCTTCAAGCCGGAAGGGATCTCACCCGACGGCTGAGCGTGCGCGCCTCGATTGAGGTTGCCGACATCTTCCGTACTGCCGGGCCCGCCTACCGGGCCGCCCATGCAGGGCATCTGACACTGCAGCAGCTCAAGGTCATGTCGGCGATCGAGCACTGCCGCACCGCGGCCCTTGGCGGTCACGTCGAGGCCTGCGAGGACTGCGGCCAGTGGCGCATCGCCTATAACTCCTGCCGCAACCGGCACTGCCCGAAGTGCCAGGGCGCGGCGGCGCGGACATGGCTTGCCGATCGCGAGGCCGACCTCTTGCCGGTCGGCTACTTCCACGTCGTGTTCACGCTGCCCGCCGAGGTCGCCGACATCGCCTTCCACAACAAGGCGCTCGTCTACGACCTGCTGTTCAAGGCGGCGTCGGAGACGATGCTGACGATCGCGGCCGATCCGAAGCATCTCGGCGCGCGCATCGGCATCACCGCAGTGCTCCACACCTGGGGCTCGGCGATGACACACCATCCGCACGTGCACATGATCGTGCCGGGCGGTGGCATCGCGCCGGGCGGAAGCCGGTGGATATCGTCGCGTCCGGACTTCCTGTTGCCGGTGCGCGTGCTCGGCAAGCTGTTCCGCCGCCTGTTCCTCTCCCGGTTGGTCGCGCTGCACGACGCTGGCCGGTTCGCCTTCTTCGGCGCAATTGCTCATCTCGCGGAACGGCGGGCATTCCTGCGCCACCTTGCTCCCGTCCGAAAGAAGCGCTGGGTGGTCTACGCCAAGGCGCCCTTCGCCGGCCCGGAAGCGGTGCTCGCCTACCTGTCGCGCTACACGCACCGGGTCGCGATCTCGAACAGCCGCCTCATCCGCCTCGACGAGAGTGGCGTCACCTTCCGCTACAAGGACTATCGTCGCGAAAGCGCCGACCGGCAGCAACTCATGACGCTCGCGACCGACGAGTTCATCCGCCGCTTCCTGCTCCACGTGTTGCCAAAGGGGTTCCACCGCATCCGGCACTGCGGCCTGCTTGCCGGCTCTGCTCGCAAGGCCAGCCTCGCGCTTGCTCGTGAACTCCTCAACGTCGCCGTACCGTCCGACGATGACACCACGGACGAACCGGACAACTTCCGCCCGCCATGCCCCTGCTGTGGCGGCCGCATGATCGTCATCGAGGTGTTCGAACGATGGAGGCAGCCGCGCGGACCGCCACACGGCTCCCGGTCGACCGGGAGCAGCACGCCATGACCCGGCATGGAATGGTTCAGCCTTCAGCTGCGGGCACTCAGCCTCTGGCAACGGATCGACATACGTCTATGGTGATGATCGACTCCGACAGAGCCGCGCCCAGCCGCCCACCGTTCCGGCAACACCGCGCGCAGGCGCAACGAAGCGGTCTGTCCGCATTCACCCCAGGGCTTCCCGACGGCGGTTGCGCCATCGCCGACATCGGCCGAAATCCGAAATCCCATAGCCATCGTCTGTGGCCCGCGGGTTCCTTCCTCGGGGACTTTCGTACGCCTGCCGGCGCCCGAAACTCTTATATGGGAATGGTCAACTACAAACGGCATTACGTCGACATTGCATGTTCCTCCCAGGCAATCCGTAGATCCGTTCGATGAGTCCGTTTGCGTGACGCGGTTCGCGAACGAACCCAGTCCACCTTATATTCGGTCAGGGCGCATGCACCTGTTCCATGATCCCGCTTGCGGCGGATTCGGACCCAAGAGACGAAACCATTCTTCAACGGCGGCTGTTTGAGGCCATGAGTTTCGTCGGTTCGTCTACCGAGGATCTGCCAGGCCTGATCGGTCCTGGAGATTGTTAAAATCGATTGGCAGTCTACGCCGATGGTTTCGTCAGGAGAGCTCCTTCTAGGACGACTCCAGCGTTCACGTATTTCCACAGCGCAACAAGCAGTTTCCGAGCGAGGGCGATGATCGCCGTCTTCTTATAGCGGCCACCATTCTGGGTGACTCGCGCCCTGAACCACTGACTGAGCGCGGAATTGGGTTGATGGCGCACCCAGAGCCACGCAACCTGGACAAGTGTCGACCGGAGCCTGGGGTTGCCGGACTTCGAGACCAGTGTTGGGCAGATACTGAGACCTGCCACTGGCGATGTCCGCTTTTGGTGAATGGACTGGGCCGTGGGAATGACTGGCCATCAGGCCCATAACCGACTGGCAACTAGCCGTTCAGACGCGCATCTTCACATCCCCTACATTAGGAATAAGGTGAGTTTCGATTCAATACGGGAAGCTAGATGTGGAACGTCGTCTCGCCGCAGTGCTCGCCGCGGATATCGTGGGCTTCAGTGGACTAGTGGAGAATGACGAAGTCGGCACTATCGACGCTGTGCGCAATTGGCGATCGACCGTCCTTGAGCCTCTTGCCTCGCAGCTCAAAGGCCGCATCTTCAAGCATCTAGGCGATGGTGTGTTGATCGAGTTCAACAGTGCCGTTAACGCGGTCAACTTTGCCATAGCCATGCATCGCGCTATGAGCGAAGGCAACGCAAGTAGTCAGGTGTTGCCAAAACTCGTTGCGCGTGCCGGACTGAACGTGGGCGATGTGATTGTTGACGGCGACGACCTCTTTGGAGAAGGCGTCAACATCGCGGCCCGGCTCGAGAGTCTTGCCCAACCTGGCGGCATCCTGATTTCGCAATCTGCGCACGCCCAAGTCCGCGGCAAAGTGACGACCGCCTTTGAAGATCTGGGCGAAAAGAGCCTCAAGAACATCCAACAGCCTTTGCGCGTTTTTGCGGTGCGCACCGGATTGGAAGTCGGAAATCCAGATGTCATCCGATCGTCTCCGGCGACCTCAGATCGTCTGGTTTTTGCGATCTTGCCGTTTGCCAACATGTCTGGCTCGTCAGAGCAGGATTATTTCGCTGAAGGGCTGACGGAAGACCTCATGATGGCGATGTCCAAGTTCGGCCACCTTCAAATTGCCATCCGCCTTGCTTCGCGCCCGACGAATGGCACCTCAAATCCAATGGCAGTTGGACAGGAACTTCATGCGAGATACCTGCTCGATGGAAACGTTCGAAGAAGTGCGGATCGCGTTCGCGTGTCGGCGCAACTGATCGATTGTGCCAGTGGTGAACGGATCTGGAGCGAGCGCTTCGATCGCAATCTGAATGATATCTTCGCGGTCCAAGATGAAATTGTGTCTTCCATTGCAGCGCAGCTATCATGGAAGCTAACTGACGCGGCCGTACGCGGCGGCAGGTCATTATCGCCTGCCAGTCTTTCTGCACATGACTACTTCTTGCGAGCACGTGCATTGTTTCGGCGCAACGCATCGACGGAAGCTCGGGACAATCTTACCAAGGCGATTGACTTAGATCCGCGACACTCTGGTGCCAATGCAAATTTGGCCTTTTTTTACTCTGAGGACATGTTTATGCAGCTTTCGGGCGAGCCGGTGCACGAATTGGCCCTTCTCGCCGAGAGTTACACGCGGCGAGCCGTCGAACTCAATGAAAATGATCCGTTCACTTACGCGCTTGTCGGTAATGCTCTGCTTGGCCTTGGCCGCCACACTGAGGCAGAGCAAAACTTGCGCAGCGCCTTGGCCTTGAATCCATACAATGCCCACACCACCATGGATTTAGGCTTGGTAATTGGGTACGCCGGCAGGCACGGTGACGGGCTCAGTATGATAGACCGAGTGTTCCAAGTAGAGCCTCTCCTGCCGCCCGTGTTGAGGGCTAACAGATTTTGGATACGGTGCGCCATGGGCGACGCGGATGGCGCGATTGCAGACTTCATGCTGCTCGATATGCCGCTCGCCTACCATCATCTCACGCTTGCAATATGCTTGGCAGAGGCCGGACGAAGCGATTTGGCCTCCCAACATCGCGGAGAGTTCGAAGCCAAGAGAGCCTCCTGGTATGATGTCGCAGGATATGCGCGGGCCTATTCCGCCGTGCTGGCTGCCGCGCCAGATCGAGAACGATTCACCGCCGGTCTCCGGGCTCTCGACTTTCCGGTCTCGGTCGGGAAATTCTGTTAGGTCGCCCCACGGAAATATCCTCGCATATATTCCGGTCACACTGTCGGTTCACGTTAACATCTGGCAGCTGTCGCCAAACTTCTGTCGGTCCGGATCACCTGTCGCCAAGCAGTTTGGTAATGTCTGCTTTCCAGCGCCAGGAAAAACTTTTTCAATGTCTGATGTTGGGCGCAAAGCTGGCATTGCAGCGGAAGTCCGTTTCGGGGCCGACTGACAGGCCAGCACGGGATTTTGCTGTCGTGCGGCCGCGCACGAGGAATGACTTTCGCCCTCGTGGGGCCCGAGGGAAAACATGGCGAAACACGGACTGTCAGCACTCGATGCGGATATTCTGAGGACGACCTTTCAAAAATCGGTCTTGGAAGAAGGCATCCCGGAGTGCGAGTGGCGAAAATACGCTGAGGAACTTGTCCGGGTATATACCGGCTCTTCGATCGTAGATCCCCGATTGCTGGACTGGATCGTAGGCAAATAGCACGGGGAGCCTTGGCGCTTACGGCCGGTCTTGGCGGCCACCGCGGCACCACCGCGCCGCGTGGCCAACAGTGGGAAGGCTGAGCGGACGTCCATCCAGACTTTAGTTTGGGCGCTACCTTGCTCTCGATCGACGGGGTGCGGAACTTGAGCTCCGACATCACCAACCTCAATTGCCTCGTTCAGGACAGCGGCTGTGAACTGGCTGGCTTCAACGCCTGCTCCAGCGTTCACAAACTCTGCCTCAATTGCTTCGCCTCCGTCTGTGAAAAGGCAGGCGCAACCGGCCGGGGAGCTGGGCAACTTCCTAGCCGACGTGCAGCTGGCTGTCGGCCACAATGTTCTGGTGCGGAAGCTGATGCTGGAGCGGCTGCTTTAGCCGTCCAGCCCGGTTCCTCTCGGCGTCCAGCAGTTCCTCCTCGGTTATCAGGCCGTTCATAAACAGCTTGAGCAGGTGGGACGCGATGCGCTGGGCCTGCTGCGATTCAAGGGGAGTGCCGTTCTCGTTGCATAAAATGCGGCACACGCGAGAGAGCATATCGATCTCGCACGGCCCAAAGCACTGACCGGGGTACAACATAGCCTTTCCTCCTCGAAAGCTACGAAACCCGGACAGTGCGACAGGCGTGTGAAATTCCGCAATTGATTTTGGCGTGATCGGGTGTGCTGTCAGGCGCGCGTGTGCACTCGGGAAATGTGGTGAGTTGACTCTTCTAATAGAGGACATCCCTCCCATTTTAGGAGCTTCTAATGCCTGCCCGCACAAAGGCTTCCCCCACAGCCCCTCGACCGCGTTGAAGATAACGATCCGCTTTCGGCATGCCCGCGCTAGAAAGCGGCATCTTGCCTTCAAGGGAGCAGCACCGCTCTGAGCTCAGGACGAGATTTGGTTAGTACAAAACCGATCGCAGGCGATATTGTTGACATTCAGGGTTAATTCATCGGCACGAAACATTGGGAGGACGGAGGTGACCAATTCCACCGGGAGTTCTTTGGGCATCGCTGTCATTACCGGAGCATCCTCCGGAATCGGCAAAGCTTTTGCCGAGCGCCTGGCCAGCGACGGCTACGCCATCGTGCTCGTCGCCCGCCGACGCGACCGGCTCGAGTCGGTAGCCCGCGAGATCAAGGCCTGCGGCGCCTCCGCGGAAATCATCGTCGCCGATCTGGCGCTACCGGAGGGCCTCGACACGGTGGAGCAGCGGATCCGGGCCGGGGACGTATCGCTACTCGTCAACAATGCCGGATTCCAGACTTACATGCCGTTCGTCGACCTCTCGATCGACCGCGCCCAGGAAGAGGTTGCCGTGCAGGTAACTGCGGTCATGCGTCTGTCGCATGCGGCACTTCCTGCGATGATTGCGCGCGGCGAAGGCGCTATTATCAATGTCTCTTCACTGCTCAGCTTCAGCGGAAGCCTGAACTCCCCGTTCATGCCGAAGCGCTCGGTCTATGCCGCCACGAAAGCCTTCGTCACCACCTTCAGCGAGCTTCTGGCGGCTGAACTCCAGGGCAAAGGTATTCGCGTCCAGGCGCTTTGTCCCGCGGTCGTCAGGACAGAATTCCATGACATCGACGGCAAGCCGGTCCTCAGGCCCAATGTGCCAGTGATGGAGCCGGCCGACGTCGTCAAGGCATCCTTGGCTGGCCTCCGGCAGGGTGACACGGTCTGCATTCCGGCCTTGGAGGAAGGGGGCAGGCTCTCCGCTGTCGCGGAGGCAAATCGCGCCCTGTTCGATGCCGGTCGCGGGGCCGAACTAGCGTCTCGATATCGCTAACGCCAGCGCGGCCCGTTCTGTCCCACTTGAGCTCCAGAGCCAAGTGGACGTGCCGCGAGCCCACCGAAGCGGCCGGTCCGTTCACAGGGTGCTCAGCTTGCACTGTGAACGGCCAGGATGAAGGCGCAATGCGGCCGTTCGCGCCATATAAAGCCGATCGTATGTTTGTTGCCGCTTATTGCCGGATGTGGGCTATCCGACTACTAACTGCATTCAACAAGGAGTAGCGACGAATTGAGCGTAGCGTTTGCCGAGGAGGAAAGCGCCGAGGCTGCATCGGAAACCATCCTTCCGCCTCCCTATCTCCGACCGCATAAACCTCGTCACGGAAGCAGGCCTCAAGATGCTGCAGGACGAATTGGCTCGCGCTCAGCAGGCTTTCGAGGCTGCCAGTTTGCTGGAAGAAGTCACCGAAAGGCGACGGCAGTCGGCGGTCCCGGTTCGAGATATGCGATATTATACCGAGCGCGTCCGTACCGCCCAGCTTATGCCGGGGCCGACGTCTGGTGAAGTGATCGCTTTCGGTCACACCGTTACCTTCGAGCGTGACGATGGCCGCACACAAACCTTCCGCTTCGTGGGCGAGGATGAGGCCAACCGTCTCAAGCTTCCATATCGCACGGTTCACCGGTCGCCATCGCGGTGATTGGCAAGGGAGTTGGCGAGATTGTCCAGCTAGGGCGCCGCCAACTTGAGATCGTGTCCATTTCTTAGTTTGACCTCGAGGTTGCAGGCAGTACCTCGCGCAATTCGAACGGCACTCCTCGCCGGGGGTAGTGGGCCCCGCGTCCCGCCTTCGCCGGCGCTATGCTGACGCTCCTTCGGCTACCCTCTTAACCGGTCTCGTCATTGCAGTCGGTCCCGCGTCGCGCCTGCGGCGCCGCTATGCTGACGCTCCTACGGCTGCAGTTTTCCCTACGGAAGCAGGGCACTCCGCCGTCTCTGTACAAACGAAATCCCATACGGCAGAGGCCGTTGCCACAGAGGGCGACAGCCTCACACGAGGGGAGAGATGGTCTTGACCATCTCTCCCCCGCGAATGCCGCCTGCGCAGAGCGGGGCCGCCCGCTCGCAAGGCGGCGCTGACTAAAAATCCGCTGAACTGATCCTTTCCGCCCCGCTTGTCGCGCAGCCCAGCTCCGCTCGCCGGCATTCGCCCCCCTCTCTGCCGCGCGCTCACGCGCCCCCGGAAGGCATGCCGAGGGGCATGCCTTCGGCATTTACGGGAAAGGACCAGAACCATGACCATCCATGCGAAGAGTGCGGAAACCACGACTGCCGGCGAAAGCGGCAAGGAGGTTTTCATTCCCCTGAACAAGCTGAAGAAGTCGCCGCGCAATGCGCGCAAGACCCCACACAGCGACGCGATCATCGAAGCCTATGCGGCCAGCATCGCCGCCAAAGGCATCCTGCAAAACCTAGTGGTGGAGCCGGAGCTTGACGGGGAGGGCGCGGAAACCGGCTTCTATCTCGTCACCATCGGCGAAGGCCGCAGGCTGGCGCAGCTTTTGCGCGCGAAGCGCAAGCAGATCAAGAAGACCGAACCGATCCGCTGCGTCATCGACACCAGGAACGATCCGCATGAGATCAGCCTTGACGAGAATGTCACGCGCGAGAACATGTCGCCTGCCGATCAGTTCGAAGCGTTCCGCCGGCTCAGCGAGGAACGTGGCTGGGGTGCGGAAGAAATCGCCGCCCGCTTTGGCATCACCGCCCATGTCGTGCGCCAGCGCCTGCGGCTTGGTGCCGTCAGCCCCAAGCTGATGCAGGTCTATCGCGATGGCGAGCTGACGCTTGACCAGCTGATGGCGTTCGCTATCACCGACGATCACGCCCGGCAGGAGCAGGTTTTCGAAAACCTCACCTACAACCGCGAGCCTTACATCATCCGGCGCGAACTGACACGAACCCATGTCGCGGCGAGTGATCGCCGTGCCGTCTTCATTGGCGCGGAAGCCTATACCGGCGCTGGCGGCATGATCATCCGCGACCTGTTCACCGATGATCGCGGCGGCTTCTATGATGATGCGGCTCTGCTCGATCGGATGGTCATCGAGAAGCTGCAAGGCATCGCCGAAACGGTCAGGCATGCCGAGGGCTGGAAATGGGCTGATGTCCACATAGACTTCCCGCATGCACATGGTCTGCGTCGTCACTACCCGCAGCCAGTGGTTTTATCGGAAGAAGACGAAGCCGCCTATCAGACGGCATTCGATACGTTCAACCAACTGACGGAAGAATGGAGGAGCGCCGAGGAATTGCCCGACGATGTCGATCAGCGTTTCGGCGAGCTTGAAACCGAGATCGAGCGCATCGACGCAATGCGTCACGCCTACGACCCGGATGTCATCGCGCGCGGCGGCGTGTTCGTTGTGCTCTCCCATGACGGAACGGCGCGCATCGAACGCGGCTTCATTCGCGCCGAAGACGAATTGCCGGCAGCGGAAGCAGGCGGCGAAGGCTACACCATCAATGGTGATGGCGAGATCATCGAGGCGGATGCCAGTTCGGACCCCGATCATGGAAACGATGAAGACGCGGAGGAGGACGGCAAGCCGCTTTCCGATCTCCTCGTCCGTGACCTGACTGCCCACCGGACACTTGGCCTTCGCCTTGCGCTCGGCGAGCAGCCGGACATTGCACTCATCGCCGTAACGCATACGCTCGCCGCACAGGCCTTCTATCAAGGCATGGAAGCCCATTGCCTGGAAATACGGCCGACCTGCACATATCTCGGCGGCCACGCCGATGGCATTGAAGACACGGCAGCGGCCAAGGCGCTGGCGGATCGCCATGCCGGCTGGGCAGCGGACATGCCGGCCGACGTGGCGGACCTTTGGGGCTTCGTCGCCTCGCTCGATCCTGCCAGCATCATGGCACTGTTTGCGCATTGCGCGTCATTGACCGTCAATGCCGTGAAACAGCCTTGGGAGCGCAAGCCCCGCGCCCACGAAACGGCGGACAGACTGGCGGCAGCGCTTGGGCTCGATATGACGGCACATTGGACGCCCACCGTGCGAACCTATCTCGGGCGGATCACCAAGGCGCACATCCTCGCCGCAGTCAGCGAGGCTGTCAGCAGTGAAGCAGCGGAAACGCTTGTGGCGTTGAAGAAGCAGCCGATGGCGGAAGCCGCCGAACAGTTGCTGGCGGGGACGGGCTGGCTTCCCGCGCTCTTGCGGACCTTGCAGCCTTTGACTGTTGTCGGCCACCTTCCAGTCGAAGCCGGGGACGTAATGGCGAACGAGCCTTCCGCAGCGGACCAAGTATCCTTGGACAATTCACATGTGGCCTCTTCCGATGGCGACGGTGCGAGCGAAGCCGCTAAGGGCTTCGACGTCGCCGCCGAATGAATGCCAATCCCCAGAGCCGCTTGGGCGGCTCTGGGTACCGTTAGAATTTGCCGGCCACGCCGTTCAGCGTGGCCGGGACCTCGACCGCATGACATGGAAACACGGCAAACGGTGGCGGCTCTTCTCTTGGCGATGCCTCGTCCACGGCAAGCCTCTTTGCAGCTTGTCGCAAATACTACGGCGGTCCATCGGTCCCACTCGAGGCTTATCGGCCTAGTGCTGGCCTTGAAAGGCGCGCATAGTCGAAGTGGGGGGAGCTCGGATCGCCGTCTTGCTGGACCATATGAAAGTCTGGGCCTCTTGGTAGGATCGCTTTCCATTATGCGACTGGCGGGCGGCAACCCGGCAGTGAGCGCGTTTTGCCATCTGTGTCCATTGTCTCAGCGGACAGCAATCTCCGCTTGGACGGCAGGCATCAGGCCGCCTCAGACCGGCCTTTAGAATGTTTGCGATCTGAGAGCGAAGCGCTACCACGTAGCCATTTGGGTGGTTCCTTCTGTCAGGTGACCAGCCACGCCCACGCGTCCTCGAATGGATTGGGTCTGACCGAAGATCGGCTTCGCCTCGATCGTTTCCCTGCAACGTCCAGCGCTGGCTTTTTTCCGCCGCCGCCCAAGAGGCCGGCTTTGCATCGCGAAGCAAAAAAGCCATCGCTGGCCGCCTTCCACTTCGTTCCAGCCCGAAGAACCACCCCCTTGCGCAAGCGCAACGGGGACCCCGGTGGGTGCAGACCGATCGTCTCCGGTCTCAAGACCCCCATCGAGGACGCGATGGGCGCGGCCCGATCAAACGGAAGGAACCACCACCATGGCTACCATCGGCATGTTCACCAGCACCGCAAAGGGCTTCAAGGGCTCGGTCAAGACCCTCAACCTCAACGTCAAGGCGGTCGACTTCGTCCCCGCCGAAGGCGACAATGAAAAGGGTCCGGACTACCGCATCTTCGCCGGCGCCACCGAGTTCGGCGCCGCCTGGAAGAAGACCTCGCGAGAGGGCCGCGACTACCACTCCGTCAAGCTTGACGATCCGAGCTTCCCCGCTCCGATCTACGCGAGCCTGGTCGAGACCGAAACGCAGGGCGAATTCTCCCTCATCTGGTCCCGCCGCGCCGCCGAGTGAAATCGGCACCAAGCAAAGAGAAGCCCCGTCCGGCGGACGGGGCTTCGCCATGTTCAGATCCGCCACCGCCCAGGACTAGGCGGTGCAACGGGGCCGACTAGCCCTTGGCAGGGCTTTTGCGCGGTTTCTTGACGGGCGACTTCGCGGTCGCCGGCTTGGTCGCCGCAGTCATCGCGCGCGCAGCCCGTTTCAGCTTGGGGGTCACCGCCGGTGTGGGCTCCGCTGGCTTGCGCCCGAGCCCGGCAGCCTTTGCCAGCGCCGAGCGGGCGGCAGCGTAGTTCGGCGCCACCATCGGATAATCGGCGGGCAGGCTCCACTTCGCCCGGTATTCGTCAGGGCTGAGATTGTAGTGCGTGCTGAGGTGTCGCTTGAGGGATTTGAATTTTTTCCCGTCCTCCAGGCAGGTGATGTAGTCCGGCGTCACCGACTTCCTGATCGATACGGCAGGCTCCAGTTTCACCACAGGCTCGGCCGCAGGCGTACCGATCCCCTGCAACGCGGCATGAATGTCGCCTATCAGCTTTGGCAGTTCGGTGACCGGCACCGGATTATTCGACACATAGGCAGCTACAATATCAGCAGCGATGGATACGAAATCAGCTTTGTCCTGCTGTTCGTTTGAAATGGTCATGGATATTTTCCTCTTGGTCATCCGTCAGGCAGTCGTGTTGGCTAAAAGGTCTTTTTCGGCAAATAAGAAAACAAATCGTTAGCCTGCCAACACTGCCCGTCACATTGTGAGATTCAAGGCGGCAAGCTTCGCTTCCTTTGTTGGGATCGGCAGCGGACGAACCTCACCCACAGCCTTCCGGGAAGCGAGGGGACTTTCCCTCGCTTCCCCACCATTGCCGTCTGTTGCAGAGCAGGGCCGCCGGCTCGCAAAGCGGCTGACTGAATCACACGACTCTCAAATCAATTCCGTCCGCTTCGCTCGACCGCGCAGCCCGGCTCCGCGCGACCGCATTGGCCCCCATCACTCCCGCGCGCTCACGCGCCTCCGGAAGGCATGCCGGGGGACATGCCTTCGGCTTTGACGAAAAAGGAGTGAGAGCAATGAACATGATCACGAATACCAATGGCAACGAGCAGCAGCCTGTAACCGGCAGCTTTCGCGTGGACATCTCGCGCGGCGAGCGCGTTGGACGCGTGTCCTCGGAATGGTTTTCGCGTCCAGACGACGAGCGCTATCTGTCACTTACCGAGCTCTACAACAGCGTGGGCGCCCGTGCGGATCGCGCCACCGCCAGGACTGTGGAGAGCCGGGCAATAAGGGTTGAGGCCAGCCGCGCAAATGCGGAAAGGCTTGCGCTCATTGTGCCCGGACAGGACCAGCCGTTAGCGCCCACGCATTGGAGCTTCGGCCAATTGTGCAGCCTTGTCGGCGCACCCGCCACCTACATGCGCCAGCTTCCTGCGCCGCTGGCTGGTATCAACCTGCAGCACGGCCTGCTTTCCCATCGCGCCGAGCTCATGAAGACCTTGGAGACGGAAGACGGACGGATCGAGCTTCGCGCCGTCACCGGGCCGGACTATGGCCGCATCTGGGATCATGAGCTTGTCGCAGCGGTCATGAGGATCGCAGGCAACGGCACCGGCGATACCATTTGGAAGGTGCCGGGCGTGCTGGATTGGGCGACCATGACGCACAATCCCCTCGTCGACATCACCAAGGATACCACGACGCTTTACGCCAGTGACCGAGATGTTTTCCTGTTTCTGGTGGATGACACCCACCCCATCGAGGCCGGACGGCTGCCGAATGGAGAGCCGGATCTGTATTTCCGGGGATTTTATTGCTGGAATTCGGAAGTCGGATCGAAGACCCTGGGCATCGCTTCGTTCTATCTTCGCGCGGTTTGCATGAACCGCAACCTTTGGGGCGTCGAAGGTTTCGAAGAAATCAGCATCCGGCATTCGAAGTTTGCCGCGCAGCGTTTTGCCCATGAGGCAGCGCCGGCCTTGACGAGTTTCGCGAACTCCTCACCGGCGCCATTCATCGCCGGCATCAAGGCCGCCCGCGAGAAGATCGTCGCCCGCAGCGATGACGACCGCGAAAGCTTCCTGCGCAAGCGCGGTTTCTGCAAGGCCGAAACCGGCAAGATCATCGAGTCCGTCTTGCAGGAGGAAGGCAGGCCGCCCGAAAGCATCTTTGATTTCGTGCAGGGGATGACGGCGCACGCCCGCACCAAATCCCACCAAGACAGCCGGCTTGAGCTTGAAGGAAAGGCAAAGGCACTGCTGGAAAAGGCTGCCTGACTGTCTTGGCGCTGCGCGGTCGGGCATAGGCCGCGCAGCTGGATTTCCGGCGATCCCTGAACCCGGATCGATGAAAGCGGCCGCATCTGGCTGGCCGCCGCCGCTCGCCGGGCTCCGCCCGGCTCGCGACGCGACGGCGGTCACATCAACCAACTCCATCATTAACAACGCCAAAGTCGAATGCCCCAGTACGAGCAGCTTGCCAGTCTTCCTGGGCCACTTCGTGATAACGGCGTCGCTCCAGTTCGTTGGGACCGCCTTGAGACGTAGAAGGCAGCGCCCAATCCGTTCGCAGTTCCGGAGGCGATGCCGGCACAGCATCGCGTGATGCTTGCTGAGCCTCCTGCGCCGGGACCATGACACCTGTAGGGTCTGTGCTTTACGTCTTGAAGGGGAGGCAACCATGATTGAGCCGTTTGACGAAACCGCGCCGACCGGGGACGAGCTCACCGAGTATGATCGCCGACACGTAAAACTCTACATGCGTTTGTTTGACGCCGACGCCGACGGCGCGGATTGGCGCGAGGTGGTTAAGGTCCTCTTCGGGATTGATCCGACAAAGGAGCCACAGCGCGCGCGACGCATCCACGATAGCCATCTGTCGCGGGCACGCTGGATGACGCGCACAGGCTACCGCCATCTTCTGCGCCAGACTGATACCTAGCGAGCATTGCGCAGCCGGCGATGCCGAAAAGGCATCACGCGATGTCTCCTCCGGGTCTTCCGCCAACCGCCTAAGCGCGGAATCGATTCCAGCACAACTTGCAGTTTCAGCGAGGAGCCGCACGATGATGCCGAACACATCGCATTGGCGGGACGACAGCCGCTACGAGTTCTTCGACAATCTGCCGGTCGAAGGTCTCGCCTGGGAGTGCCTTCGGCGCTCCGATCCTTATCGGCGGCTCTTTCTAACGCTCGCTGACGCGGGTGCCGAGAGCGAACCGTTTCCACCGGAAACACAGCAGCTCTGGGGGTTGCGATTTCCCGGCCAGACCCGACTTGTCAGCATTGACGCAGAACGTCCTCTGGTCCCCCTTGGTGGATCCGGCCGTGCTGACCCTCATGCCTTCTCCGGATTTCCTGTCATTCGAACCGTACACGACGCCCGGCGGGTTCGGTTCGCATCGCCAGAGTCCGCAAGGATTCCATGCCGTCCATGACGGTGTGATCGCCACACAACTTCTCCTCCTTCCCGGCAGCGAAGAAAACCGGCAACTCGCGGCCCTGATCCCGCTGGATTCCCAAACGCTCGGGCGAGTCGAAGCGCTCATCCGTTTCTGGCGTGGCTATCACAAGCGGCCGGTACCACCGGACACGCGAATGACAATTCCGCAGCGACGGCGCCTGCGCCTGATGATGCGGGCCGCCGATGGCCGCAGGAACGGCGCCAGCTACCGTGACATCGCCACTGCCTTTTATGGCAAAGAGCGTGTCGCCTCCAATCCATGGAAAACCTCGTCTCTGCGCGACGCCGTGATTGGTCTCGTCAAGGGCGGGGCCGCGATGATCGGCGGCGGCTACCTGCAACTCCTGCGCCACCACAGGCGGTCCTAGCGCTCGGGGGTGGAAATATCACGCCCCCCAATCTTCCCCATCCCATGCGAAGCCGCCACTGCGCCACCGTAATCGCCGTCCGCCGCTGAACGCCAGCGGTTCTCTGAAGCCCCACGGAGGCCCGATAATGCGACCAGACCTCGCCGCTTTGCCGCCGCGCTTTCTTCGCACCAAGGAAGCCGCAGAATTCCTCAGCCTGTCATCACGCACCCTCGAAAAGCACCGCACCTATGGCACCGGTCCTGCCTATCGCAAACTGGGCGGCCGCGTTGTCTACGACGTTGACGACCTGCAGACCTGGGCTGAGCGCGGAGCCGTGACCTCGACCACCGATCCGCGCGGCTCCGTCCTTCCCGCCAAGCGCCATTGGCCGGCGCCCGCGACCCTGGCCGGACGCGGTGGACGCTGAACTGCG
This sequence comes from Mesorhizobium sp. B2-4-17, assembly GCF_006441275.1. Lineage (NCBI taxonomy): Bacteria > Pseudomonadati > Pseudomonadota > Alphaproteobacteria > Hyphomicrobiales > Phyllobacteriaceae > Mesorhizobium > Mesorhizobium sp. B2-4-17. The sequence goes on from NZ_VFUX01000021.1 coordinate 103,156, forward strand.
GACGATCGCCGCGAAGTCGGCGCAGCTCGATCACGCAGGCACCGCTGGCCCCGCTCTCGATTGGTCTTGGCGCCGGCACGATCAGGAGACCGATGATGACAGATATCGCGAACGCTTGTTCGGGCCGATCAGCGCACGACGCGTTGCCGAACGATGGCCTCACCCATGTCGATCTGACGTGGGTCGAGAAGAAAATCGAGTACTGGATTCGCTTCGGTTCGGCCGCTCGGGAAGAGATCCTCGACCGGCGCCGGCGCATTTTATCGTTCCGCCCTGGTACTGCCTTTGCGTTCGTCCGCTGGGCGGCGAACGACTTCGGCACGATCATCTCCCGCGTCGATATCGTGCGCGCCGTCGCTCACGGCGAAGCCTATCAGACGCTGCCCTTTGTGCGACCAGGCGGCGACATCCTGCTCAAGGTCGAAGGCTGGCCCAAAGTCGAGCGGGTGCTGCAGGCGATCGATGCCATCGAGCGCCTCGGCATCGATCCGGGGACAGCCTCGCCCGATCATTGGCGGCACGTCCAGAACCGGATGGCCGCCGGGCAGGAGCCTCGTGATTATACGCTGGACCTGCATCGCGCCTTCCAGTCGCGGCGACGGGTCCAGTCATGACCCGGCCCGCTTTTGTTGTCGCCACGGTGCTGGCTAGCATGGGCGTGCTCTGGCCGGTCGTCACGACGGTTTCGCCGAAGTTCGTCTGGAATGCATCAGCCAGCGCTCCGATCGGCCTCTACCGGATTGACGCCGGCGCACCAGGCGTATCGACAGCGCTCGTAGCTGTCGATACGCCCGAACCGCTCGCAACCTTCCTTGCCGACCGGGGATACTTGCCGAAGGGTGTGCTGCTTCTGAAGCATATCCTCGCCGTTTCCGGTCAAAAAGTTTGCCGGAGCGATCTGACCATCGCAGTCGATGGCGTTGACGTTGGCGTTGCGCTCAAGCGCGATCGCGCTGGCCGCGATCTGCCAAGCTGGCAGGGCTGCCGACGCATCCCGAGCGGCGATGTGTTCCTGATGAACACGCAGGTCCGCGACAGTCTCGACGGTCGTTACTTTGGTCTCCTCTCCACCGACCACATCATCGGCCGCGCGGTCCCACTGTGGATCGACGAGCAAGGCTACGGCCGCTTTCAATGGCGCGCGCAAGCGCGGTGAGCGCGCCACCTGCGCCGCCGCTCGCGCCGTCTTTTCATCACCGTGCACCATCAACGACAGGAGCTACGACATGCCACAGATCGGAGAGTTTACGCGGACTCAAACCGGCTATTCGGGGCGCATCCGGACACTCAGTCTCAACTTCGACGTCGCGGTCGTCGAGGCCGAGGCGAACGACACGGAAAACGCACCCGACTATCGCGTGCACGTCGGGGGCGAAGACGGCCCCGCGATCGGCGCCGGATGGAAACGTACCAGTGAAAAGGCCGGCGCGTTCGTATCGCTGCAGATAGACGATCCAACCTTCGCGCAACCGATCCGCGCCAATCTCTTCCAGAACGGCGACGACAACAAGTCCTGGTCGCTGCAGTGGTCGCGTCCACGCGACCGTGCCGAAAAGGACTGAGCGATGTCTGTGCGCCGTCGGTCGACAAATGAGTCGGGGCCGCTTGCCTTGCTTCGCAGGGCCGCGTGGTCGGCACTCGCGCTGCTTGGCGAGCTCTGCGTTGTCTGCGTCATTCCCGCGAATGCGTTGGCGCAAAGCCCGGCGGTCGTCACGCCGTCGGCGCGCAATCACTACGAGGCCCACATCGCCGAAGCGGCGCGCCGCTTCCGGCTTCCGCCCGCCTGGATCCGGGCCGTGCTTGTCGCCGAGAGCGCGGGCGATCAACACGCCACTTCGCGTAAGGGCGCCATGGGTTTCATGCAGATCGTGCCCAAAACCTGGGCCGGTCTGCGCGTCCGATATCGCCTCGGCCGCGATCCCTACGATCCGCACGATAACATCGTCGCGGGCTCGGCCTATATTCGCGAGCTGCTGGATCGCTACGGATCGCCTGGCTGGATTGCTGCCTATAATGCTGGCCCCGGACGCTACGAGATGTCGTTGCAAGGGCGGCGGCTGCCTCAGGAGACGCGCGCCTACGTTGCCATCGTTTTATCTGCGATCGGCAACGACGGCACACCGAACGCTATCAACCCGGCGGTATCCAAACCGCCGGACTGGAGGGTCGCGCCGCTGTTTGCCGCGCGACCGACCGGCAGCTTGGGTGACGATCGGGTGCAACTCGGGCGCCTGCCCGATGGTGCCTCAAGCGAAGAGACCGCATATGCTCCTTTTCATGTCGCACCACAGCGGAGCGGCCTGCTTGTGCCCGAAGCGCGCCAAAAGTCTTCGCCATGAGCCGTCCCAGCGCTCTTCGCATTGTCTCGTACTCCGGCGTGCCAAAGCGTGCGCAGAGGCCAGGTGCAGGCAACATGACCGGAGGACGGCAGGATAAAAGCGCGCACATTGCGCGTCGGTCCGTCGGTTGTTCTTGCACGATTTTCTGGCGCGTTCCGCACATTGCATACCCCCGGCGCAATGTGGGCACCGCTACCAAGTCAGTGTATTTGCCTCCTGTTTTCCACATTGCGGGATATCGCCATGGTGAATGAGCGCGAGCTCCGTATTCGACCTGGCCGCATTCGCTCGACGCGCGCACAGCAGGCCCGGCCGTTCATCGCCCAGGCATTGGCCGCGGCAAAAAAAGCCGGCTGCGGCATCTCGCGCTCGGGCCGGATCGTTTCCGGCAATCGCTCCCGCTTTGGTCACGGGCAGCGCGCCAGCATCCAGGCCAATCGCCTCATCACTTCGCGCTCGCGAGGCGCCGTCGTCAAGGCGCGCGTCGTCCGCCATTCCGTGCGCACAGCTCCGCTCGGCACGCATCTGAGCTATCTGCGGCGCGAGGGTGTAACCCGGGACGGGGAGAAGGCGCGGCTGTTCGGGCCGGGGACAGAGGACGCCGATGGAGCGGCCTTAGCCGCACGCGCCGAGGACGACCGGCATCATTTCCGCTTCATCGTCTCGCCCGACGACGCCCTCGAAATGGCCAACCTCAAATCCTTCACCTGCGATCTGGTCGCGCAGATGGAGAAGGACCTCGGAACGCGGCTTGACTGGATGGCCGTTGATCACTGGAACACAGAGCACCCGCATATTCATCTGATCGTGCGTGGGGTTCGCGATGACGGCAAGGATCTGGTCATCTCGCGCGACTACATCAAGGAAGGCATGCGCGACCGGGCGCGCGACCTGATTACCCAGGAACTGGGGCCGCGTACCGATCTCGATATCCGCCGCGCGCTCGAGAGCCAGATCCAGTCCGAGCGTTGGACGCAACTCGATCGTCAGTTGCTTCGCAACAGCCGCGACGCCGGCGTCATCGATCTCGCCCCGTATGCCAACAAGCAACCTGATGAGTATCATGCGCTGAAGGTCGGCCGTCTGCGCAAGCTGGAGACACTTGGTCTCGCCGACCAGATCGGGCCTGGCCAATGGGTCATCGACGACCGGGCAGAAGCAACACTGCGCGAGCTCGGCGAGCGCGGCGACATTATCAAGCGTATGCACCGCGCATTGGGTGCGCAAGCCATCGAGCGCGGTCCAGCCAGTTACGTTCTGGCCGCAGAGCGCCTTGATACACCGATACTCGGCCGGCTGGTCGATCGCGGCCTCGACAACGAACTGAGTGGCACGGCCTACGCCATCGTTGACGGCGTCGATGGACGCACCCATCACATCAAGCTTGCCGATCTGGAAGCTACTGGCGACGGCGGGCCGGGATCGATCGTCGAGTTGCGTAAATTCGATGATGCGCGCGGGGTGCGACGAATAGCACTCGCGGTGCGCTCCGATCTTGGTGTGGACGCACAGGTTGCTGCATCAGGTGCGACCTGGCTCGACCGTCAGGCCATCGCTCGCGAGCCTGCCGCCTTGTCCGAGGCCGGCTTCGGCGTCGAGGTCCGCGACGCCTTGAACCGGCGGGCCGAACATCTGATCAATCAAGGGCTGGCAGAACGGCAAGGCAACCGGATCGTCTTCAACGGCAACCTGCTCGGCACGCTGCGCCGCCGCGAACTCGAGAACCTTGGCGATAAGCTCGCGGCTGACACCGGACGGCCTTTCAACCGTTCCGCCAGCGGCGAATATGTCGCCGGCGCCTATCGCCAGCGCCTGTCGCTTGCCTCCGGCCGTTTCGCCATGATTGACGATGGACTTGGTTTCCAACTCGTCCCCTGGACGCCCTCTCTCGAAAAGCATCTCGGCCAGCACGTCTCAGGCGTCGCTCGTTATGACGGCGCCGTTGACTGGAGCTTTGCTCGCAAACGCGGGCTTGGTCTCTGACAGTATTAAGAAAGGACCATGCCATGTCCGCCACGAAGATCCTCTGGGGTCAGATCCTCACCGTCTTCCTGATCGTCTTGTTGACGATCTGGGCGGCGACGCAGTGGACCGCATGGAGGCTGGGCTTTCAGGCCCAGCTCGGGCCACCCTGGTTCGAGCTCGCTGGGCTGCCCGTCTATTATCCACCCGCCTTGTTCTGGTGGTGGTATTTCTATGATGCCTACGCTCCGGATATCTTTCTGGAGGGTGGCCTTGTCGCCGCGTCGGGCGGGTTCCTTTCAATCATCGTCGCGATCGGCATGTCGGTGTGGCGGGCGCGCGAGGTGAAGAACGTTCAGACCTATGGTTCGGCACGCTGGGCCGACAGGCGGGAGGTGGAACTAGCCGGTCTTCTCGGCGATGATGGCGTGGTGCTCGGACGCTATGACCGCCAATATCTGCGCCACGATGGGCCCGAGCACGTGCTGTGCTTTGCCCCAACTCGATCCGGCAAGGGCGTCGGCCTGGTGGTGCCATCGCTGCTTGCCTGGCCGGGATCGGCGATCGTCCACGACATCAAGGGCGAAAACTGGCAACTCACCGCCGGCTTCCGGGCCCTGCATGGCCGCGTGCTGCTCTTCGATCCGACCAATGCGAAGTCGTCCGCGTACAATCCTCTGCTGGAAGTCCGCCGCGGCGAATGGGAGGTCCGCGACGCCCAGAACATCGCTGACATTCTCGTGGACCCGGAAGGGAGCCTGGAGAAGCGCAACCATTGGGAAAAGACCAGTCACGCGTTGCTGGTCGGCGCGATCCTGCATGTCCTCTATGCCGAGGGGGACAAGACGTTGGCCGGCGTCGCCGCCTTCCTCTCCGATCCGAAGCGCCCGATCGAATCGACGCTTGCAGCGATGATGAAGACCAAGCATCTCGGCGAAGCCGGCCCGCATCCGGTCATCGCCAGCGCGGCGCGCGAACTGCTCAACAAATCCGACAACGAACGCTCAGGCGTCCTTTCGACCGCGATGTCCTTCCTCGGTCTCTATCGCGATCCGGTGGTCGCAGAGGCGACCCGTCGTTGCGATTGGCGCATCGCCGACATCGTCGGCGGGAAACGGCCGGCAACGCTTTACCTCGTCGTTCCTCCCTCGGACATCAATCGGACCAAACCGCTCATTCGCCTTATCCTCAACCAGATCGGACGCCGCCTCACCGAGGACCTGTGCAAAAAGACCAGCCGCCACCGCTTGCTTCTGATGTTGGACGAGTTCCCGGCCCTTGGCCGTCTCGACTTCTTCGAGAGCGCCCTGGCCTTCATGGCCGGGTATGGCCTGAAGAGCTTCCTCATCGCGCAGTCGCTCAATCAGATCGAGAAGGCTTACGGTCCGAACAACTCGATCCTTGACAACTGTCATGTGCGCGTCAGCTTCGCCACCAACGATGAACGGACCGCCAAGCGCGTGTCCGATGCGCTTGGCACGGCAACCGAAATGCGTGCAATGAAGAACTATGCCGGCCACAGGCTCTCGCCTTGGCTCGGACACCTGATGGTGTCGCGGCAGGAGACAGCGCGACAGCTTCTGACCCCCGGCGAGATCATGCAGCTTCCGCCGACCGATGAGATCGTGATGGTGGCGGGGGCGCCGCCGATCAGGGCGAAGAAGGCGCGATACTACGAAGATATCCGCTTTCGGGAGCGCATCCTGCCGACACCACAGTTGGGTCGTTCCGAGACGGCCGATCCTGGCGACTGGAACCAGCTGCCGTTGCCGACCCGACCTGAGGTTGCCATCGCTTCCGGTATGGCCGGAAACGACGATGGCGATCCAACGGAATCAGAACGACGCCTGCAGCCCGAACTCAATCGTGCGCGGCCCGTCGAGCAGACAGGCCCGATCGACAATGAGTTTGAGATCGATCCAGGCGACGATACCGACGACGATGATGCCATCCGCAATCGACGCCTGGCTCGCCTCATGAAGGGCGTGGCGCGGCAGGTTTCGCTCGACCCCGATGATGGCATGGAGTTGTAGGGCCATGACCGGACGCAAAAAGAAAGTACAGATCTCGGTTTATCTCGATCAGACGATCATGACCATGCTTGGCGACTACGCGGCGCGGCGCGATCAACCTCAATCCATGATCGCAGAGGCTGCCATCGCTTCGTTCCTGTCGCCGGATGCGGACGAGCGTCGCGAGGCGGCGATTGCCAAACGCCTCGACCAGGTCGATCGCCGCCTGGCCAGACAGGAGCGCGATATCGGCATCGCGGTCGAAACCCTGGCGGTGTTCGTCCGCTTCTGGCTCGCGACAATGCCGTCCTTGCCAGAGCCCGCCGCCCAGGCGGCGCGCGCCAAGGCTGCGGAACGCTACGACGCCTTCGTCACCGCCTTGGGTAAGCGCCTGGCGAAGGGACCGAAACTGCGGCAGGAGATTTCGGAGGATGTTCATCCGATGGATGACAAAGGACTTCCGTCCTCAACCGGATTGTAGTCTGCTGTTCGCGCCATCCAACAGCCTCTTCATTGCGGCGGCGGGCTGCCGCAGCGTTAAAATTCCTTGGGTTGCCGTTTCACCTGACAGTGACTGCTCAACTGCCGGGAAGTGACGCGGTTGCCTTCCCCGACAGTCCTTGATTTGCCAGTTCTCCGAGAAAACGGCTGAACGGGACGATGTCCTGGTGAACACTGGCCTGCTCAAGAGCGGCCATGTAATCGGCGCGGCGTTGCACCGGGATGACAGTCCAAGGGTAGCCGCCGCCCGCCATCATGACATTCATCAAGAACCGACCCATGCGGCCATTCCCATCCATGTAGGGGTGGACATAGACAAAAATGAAATGCCCAAGGACGACCCGAACAGCCGGATGCTCCTCTGCTTCGAGCATCTCAAAAAAGACAGGCATCGCGTCCCGCACGGCATTGGGCGGCAACGGAACGTGCATCGAATTGCGAATGAACACGCGCTCGCCGCGGTAGCCCGCGAGATCGCCGGGTTTGACGATGCCAACGGTCACGCTGGGGGCGAATAGCTCGCGGTACCACTCTCCATGATCGTCATCGACGACCCGGCCAGGGTTTTGATTGGCTAGGACAGACGCCACGCTGCGTTTGACCGCTTCGAAGGCCTGGTAATAGCCGCGAGCGCGTCGCGGTGCTCGCCGTCTTGCGGGTTCCTGTCGGGGTTCCAGGTGCCGCTGCGCACCCGATCGATCAGGTCGGGACTGACTCGATAGCCTTCGATGGAAAGCGAATGATAGGCATCGGCGGCATAGACGTCATCGACGCGCTGAAGATAGCCATCGACGTCACTCGGGCGCCCAGGTGCTTCTGGAAAATTCTTGATTACCGCACCGCGCATTTCCTGCCACATCAGTCTGATCCGTCCGGCATAGGGTGACGTCTCGCGGCGCGGCAGGGACAACTCCAGCTGCGTGTCGAACGGGTCGGTTTCGCGAACTTTGTAGCCGGCGGCCTGCATACTGCGGACAATGTCATCTGCGATGCGTTCGCGGCCAATGTTGCGAAAGGCACCGCCGAGGCGGCCGGCGATCGTGCTATGCCCCCCTTCGAGCAGGCGGGTGAGAATTTCAGAGGCATCCGAGAACATCGCCAGTGCCGTCCGCGCGTCGGTCGGCTTTTGCGTGAAGAAACCGGGTGAGGCTTCGATGAGCGCTGCCGGCAATGCGTAGAGACGAAGGCCGTCTGTTTCGGTAATATCGCGAGCAACCGGCAAGCTGGCGCGCATGTCGAAAATCGAGGTGCCGTACAGAAGGCTGGTTGGCTTGTTGCCTCCAGCGGGAGATCGCACCAGCAATTGCGCCGGGACCGTACGATTGCCGGCATGAAAGGAGAGTGAGGCTTCGGGGCCGATACACCAGTCTCTGCCGAAGCGATCGCTCAAATAGCTGGTGCAAAAATCCCAAAATGAGGCGTACCAACCCGTCGTCTCGCCCTGGCGCTGATGGGGATTGGCCGGGATGTACCAGCCCTTCATGACTTCTTGCAGGAAGCCGCCTTTGAGGAGCCGCTCGCGATGGGTGCGTGAGAGATCACTCGAGCGGATGGCGACGATGTGCCGATCTTGCAGTTCCTTCAGCGCTGCGAGCGACTCGGCCAATTTCTCATGGGGCGGTGCCATTTTGCACGGTCCTTAGGTGTTTGTGTTGTGCGTTCATTAGGGTTTCGCGCTGCTCTACCATTAGGTTTTTGTGCTGCGCGAATATTAGGTTATTATGTTGCACCATTTTTAGGGTTTTGTGCAATAAGCTACTGGACAGCTGTAGGAGGTGCTTGCTCCTGCGCCCTTGAATTGAAACTGGCCTAGGCCATGCCCATGCCGACGAAGGCTATTACTGGCTAGCCTTGTAGCGCAAAAGCCGGCGTGGGAATCGGCAAAGAGCAATCAGGGCTTGATCGGCGACGACGACGATCATGGAGATGAGCATGATGATGATCATGCCGCCGACGGCGGCGCCGAGAGCCCCGATGCCGATGATCATCTTGCTGATGCTGTGACTATCAGGGGCCGCCGATGACCATCTTGCTGATGCTGTGACTATCAGGTGCACATACGGAGACGCAGGGGTCTTAACGTTTCGAACTCGGAAGCGTCCTCGTCTCGCAGGAGGGCGATAGCGGCGCCGCCGTTTGCCTGTATTTGCACGCCACACTACGCATGCTCGATTTACTTGTTGCAGCGGCCCAAAATACCCCTCTCTTAATTATCCCCGACCGGGGACCATCTGAATTGTTCCCGAGCGAAACGGGGACAAAATGGCTGCTTCGCACAACGATACCGAAGGACGAGCGCGCAGCTCGCGCATGCTGCGGACGGCGCTCGGGCCGGCCATCAGCCGGTTCCTGGACGATCCCAAAATCGTCGAAGTGATGTTGAACCCGGATGGCCGGATTTGGGTCGATCGGCTCGCCGACGGTCTGTCCGGGACTGACGAGATGATCTCGGCCGCTGACGGCGAGCGCATCGTACGACTGGTCGCCCATCATGTCGGCGCGGAAGTGCATGGCCGCTCGCCGCGCGTCTCGGCGGAGTTGCCGGACACCGGAGAACGCTTCGAAGGACTGCTGCCGCCTGTAGTCACAGCGCCTGCTTTCGCCATCCGTAAACCTGCTGTCGCCGTCTTCACACTCAAAGACTATGTCGCGGCAGGTATCATGAGCACACAACAGGCAGCGACATTGCGCGCCGCTGTCGCCACCCGTGCCAATATCCTCGTCGCAGGCGGTACATCAACCGGCAAGACGACGCTGACCAACGCCTTGCTCGCCGAAGTCGCCACAGGGTCTGACCGCGTGGTCATCATCGAGGACACACGTGAGCTGCAATGCGCGGCTCCCAATCTTGTCGCCATGCGGACCAAGGATGGCGTCGCGACGCTGTCGGACCTGGTTCGCTCGTCGCTGCGCCTGCGGCCCGATCGCATACCAATCGGCGAAGTTCGCGGTCCGGAGGCTCTCGACTTGCTCAAGGCATGGGGCACAGGCCACCCCGGCGGCATCGGCACCATCCATGCCGGCTCCGGCATCGGTGCGCTGCGCCGGCTCGAGCAACTCATCCAGGAAGCCGTCGTCATCGTTCCGCGTGCGCTGATTGCCGAAACCATCGACCTCGTCGCGGTGCTCGCCGGACGCGGCTCCGCGCGGCGGCTTGCCGAACTCGCGCGTGTCGAAGGTCTCGGCCCCGACGGCGACTATCGCATCATTCAAGCCAAACCTACCGACACGGGAGACAATTCATGATCGCCGTCCTTTTACGCTGCTACCGCAATACCGTTGCCGCGGTCACGACCCTTGCTATCAGTCTCACAGTGGCCCCGGCCGCCTATGCTTCCGGTTCCTCGATGCCTTGGGAACAGCCTCTCGAGAAGATCCTGCAATCGATCGAGGGACCGGTCTCCAAGATCATCGCGGTCATCATCATCATCGTGACGGGCCTGACGCTTGCCTTCGGTGATACCTCGGGCGGCTTTCGCCGGTTGATCCAGATCGTCTTCGGTCTGTCAATCGCCTTCGCCGCCTCCAGCTTCTTCCTGTCGTTCTTCTCATTCGGCGGCGGAGCCTTGATCTGATGGCAACCGCTTTCGAACAGCTCGATACCGTGCCGGGATGGTCAGTCACCGTTCACAAGGCGCTGACCGAGCACATTCTGCTTGGCGGCGCGCCGCGATCGATCGCGATCCTGAATGGCACACTCGCTGGCGCGGTCAGCCTCGGCCTGCGCCTCTGGTTGGTCGGTCTCATCCTCTGGGCGATTGGGCATGCCGCGGCGGTATGGGCCGCGAAACGCGATCCGCTCTTCTTCGAAGTCGGCCGCCGGCATGTGCGGCTTCCCAGTCATTTGTCGGTTTGAGGACGCGGCCATGATGAACCTTGGCGAATTTCGCCGTAGCGCCAGCCGCCTCGCCGACTATCTGCCCTGGGCTGCCCTCGTCGCACCTGGCGTCGTGCTCAATAAGGATGGCAGCTTGCAGCGGACCGCGAATTTTCGCGGACCCGATCTCGACTCCGCCGTCGCTGCCGAACTGGTCGCGGTCGCCTCGCGCATCAACAACGCCTTCCGTCGCCTCGGCTCTGGCTGGAGCATCTTTGTCGAAGCGCAGCGCCATGTGGCGGCGACCTATCCCGAAAGCCAGTTTCCTGACCCGGCTTCTGGCCTCGTCGATGCCGAACGCAAGGCCGACTTCGAAGAGGAAGGCGTCCATTTCGTCTCGAGCTACTTCCTCACCTTCCTCTATCTGCCGCCTGCAGAGGAGGCCACGCGGACCGAAGGATGGCTCTACGAGGGGCGCGAACAGTCTGGGGTAGATCCGCATGAGATCTTGCGCGCCTTTGTCGACCGCACCGAGCGGGTGCTGTCGCTGCTTGACGGCTTCATGCCGGAATGTCGTTGGCTCGACGATGGAGAGACGCTGACCTACCTGCATTCGACTGTGTCGATGAAGCGGCATCGCGTGCGCGTACCGGAGACGCCGGTCTATCTCGATGCACTGCTGGCCGACCAGCCTTTGACAACCGGGCTCGAGCCACGCCTTGGTGACCAGCATCTGCGTGTGCTCACCATCATCGGCTTTCCGACCGTGACAACGCCCGGCCTGCTTGATGAGCTCAACCGGCTGGCCTTTCCCTACCGATGGTCGACGCGTGCGATCCTGCTCGACAAGGTCGACGCCGCGAAGCTGCTGACGAAAATCCGGCGCCAGTGGTTTGCCAAGCGCAAGAGCATCGCAGCGATCCTGAAGGAGGTGATGACGAACGAGGCGTCCGTGCTGATCGACACGGACGCCTCCAACAAGGCGGCCGATGCCGATATGGCCTTGCAGGAACTCGGCGCCGACCTGTCGGGGATGGCCTATGTCACCGCGACCATAGCGGTCTGGGATGTCGATCCACGCCTTGCCGATGAGAAGCTGCGCCTCGCCGAAAAGGTCATCCAGGGTCGCGACTTCACGGCCATGGTCGAAACCGTCAACGCCGTCGATGCCTGGCTGGGCTCATTGCCCGGGCATGCCTACGCCAATATCCGCCAGCCGCCGCTGTCGACGCTCAATCTCGCCCACATGATTCCCCTCTCTGCCATGTGGGCCGGGCCGGAACGGGACGAGCATTTCGGTAGCCCCCCCTTGCTTTACGGCAAGACCGAAGGCTCGACCCCGTTCCGGTTGTCCCTGCACGTCGGTGATGTCGGCCACACGCTCGTCGTCGGTCCCACCGGCGCGGGCAAGTCCGTGCTGCTGGCTCTGATGGCCCTGCAGTTCCGGCGCTACCCCGGCTCGCAGGTCTTCGCCTTCGACTTCGGCGGCTCGATCCGCGCCGCTACGCTGTCCATGCGCGGTGATTGGCACGATCTCGGGGGTGACCTCACCGAAGGTGCGCAGGCCTCCGTCTCCCTGCAGCCGCTCGCCCGCGTCCACGAAGCCTATGAGCGCGCCTGGGCGGCTGACTGGATCGTTGCGATCCTTGCCCGCGAGGGCATCGACATCAACCCTGACGTCAAGGAGCATATCTGGACCGCCCTGACATCGCTCGCCTCGGCGCCCGAAGCAGAGCGCACCATCACTGGCTTGAGCGTCCTTTTACAGGCGAACGCTTTGAAGCAGGCCCTGCGGTCATACTGTATCGGTGGTCCGTACGGCCGACTGCTCGACGCCGAGGCCGAACATCTTGGCGCGGCATCCGTGCAGGCGTTCGAGATCGAGGGCCTGGTTGGCACCGGGGCCGCGCCAGCCGTCCTGACCTACCTGTTTCATCGCATCGGTGACCGGCTCGACGGACGGCCGACGCTGCTCATCATCGATGAAGGGTGGCTGGCGCTCGACGACGAGGGATTTGCCGGCCAGCTGCGCGAGTGGCTGAAGACGTTGCGCAAGAAGAACGCTAGCGTCATCTTCGCCACCCAGTCCTTGTCCGACATTGACGGTTCGGATATCGCACCGGCGATCATCGAGAGCTGTCCGACGCGCCTGCTCTTGCCGAACGAGCGCGCGATCGAGCCGCAGATCACTGCCGTCTACCGCCGGTTCGGCCTCAATGACCGCCAGATAGAGATCCTGGCGCGCGCGACACCCAAGCGCGACTACTACTGCCAATCCCGGCGTGGCAACCGCCTCTTTGAGCTCGGCCTATCGGAAATCGGCCTGGCGCTCTGCGCCGGATCCTCCAAGACGGACCAGGCGTTGATCGCCAGCATCGTCGCCGAGCATGGCCGCGACAACTTCCTCGCCGCCTGGCTGCGTGCGCGAGGCCTTGGCTGGGCCGCGGACCTAATTCCCAATCTCATCCCCCAAACCGAAAAGGAGCCTCAATCATGAACACTCGTCGATCCCGCTCGCGCGCCCTCGTGTTCGCCGCAGCCATGCTCGCGCCGCCGCTCATGGTCTTGCCGATGGTGGCTACTCCGGCACACGCATTCATCGTATTCGATCCATCGAACTACAGCCAGAATGTGCTGACGGCCGCGCGCTCGCTCCAGCAGATCACCAACCAGATCACCTCGCTGCAGAACCAGGCCCAGATGCTGATCAACCAGGCCCGCAATCTCGCGGGCCTGCCTTTCTCCTCGCTCCAGCAGTTGCAGCAATCGGTGCAGCGGACGCAGCAGCTGCTGAACCAGGCACAGAACGTCGCCTTCGACGTGCAGCAGGTCGACCAGATGTTCCAGCAGAAATACGGCGCCGTCTCGCTCTCCGCGTTGGATGCAGCGCTCGTTGCCGATGCGCGCTCGCGCTGGCGCAACACTGTTGGTGGCCTTCAGGATGCCATGCGCGTGCAGGCGGGTGTCGTCGGAAACATCGACACCAACCGCACACAAATGTCGGCCCTGGTCAGTTCTAGCCAGTCCGCGACAGGGGCGCTCCAGGCAACCCAAGCCGGCAACCAGCTTCTCGCGCTGCAGGCCCAGCAGCTCGCCGACCTTACAGCCGTTGTCGCGGCCAACGGCCGCGCTCAGGCATTGACCGATGCCGAACGTGCCGCGGCCGCCGAACAGGGTCGCGAACAGCGCCGCCGTTTCCTGACCCCGGGCTCCGGCTATCAGGCCGGCAATGCCCAGATGTTCAACCGCTGAGGTTTGGGACGATGGACGGCAAGACCTTCGCGCGCATCGTCGCCCTTGTCTTCGTTGCAGTCGTCGTCACGGCGACCGCTCTCGAGATGACCCGAAAGGAGGAGAGTCAGGTCGGCAACGCGGCCGCGGTGCCGGCACCTTCGACGCCGGATCCAGTTCGCGAGAGCCTACGCCATTGCCAAGGCCTGGGCGAGGCTGCCTTGCGTGACGATGAGTGCTTGCGCTTGTGGGCGCAGCAGCGCGAACGGTTCCTCGGTTTCAAGGCGCCGTCTGGGAGCTCGACCTCCGAGCCGCCCGCGCCGCAGTCGCAAGACGCGACCCGGCCGGAGGCGCGATAGGCATGGGCAGCACCGGCATCATCGACCAATTCCTTGGTACCTTCACCCGCTATATCGACAGCGGTTTCGGCTTGCTTGGCGGTGAAGTTGCCTTCATCGCCACCACGCTGATCGTCATCGACGTGACGCTCGCCGCTCTCTTCTGGAGCTGGGGCGCCGAAGACGACATCCTCGCCCGCCTCGTGAAGAAGACGCTGTTCGTTGGCGTCTTCGCCTATCTGATTTCCAACTGGAACAGCCTTGCCCGCATTGTCTTCGAGAGTTTCTCCGGTCTTGGCTTGAAGGCGAGCGGCACCGGTTTTTCGGCCCAAGATCTGCTGCGCCCCGGCAAGGTGGCGCAAACCGGTCTGGACGCCGGACGACCGCTGCTCGAGTCCATTTCCGGCCTGATGGGCTGGGTCTCCTTCTTTGAAAACTTCATCCAGATCGTCTGCCTGCTGTTCGCCTGGGCGTTGGTGTTACTCGCCTTTTTCATTCTGGCGGTACAGCTCTTCGTCACGCTGATCGAATTCAAGCTGTCGACGCTCGCCGGTTTTGTGCTGATCCCTTTCGGTCTTTTCGGCAAGACCGCTTTCATGGCCGAGCGAGTGCTCGGCAATGTCATCTCATCGGGTATCAAGGTGCTGGTGCTGGCCGTCGTCATCGGCATTGGCTCGACGCTGTTCGGCGAGTTCACTCAAGGGTTCGGCGGCGAAAACCCCACGATCGATCAAGCCATGGCGATCGTCCTGGCTGCATTGTCGCTTCTCGGTCTCGGCATATTCGGTCCTGGCATTGCCAACGGCATCGTCTCCGGCGGACCGCAGCTTGGTGCGGGCGCCGCCGTCGGTACGGGCCTGGCCGCAGGCGGCATGGTGCTTGCCACCGGTGGCGCCGCAGGCCTGGCGGCACGCGGCGGCTCGGCGGCTTTCTCCGCAGGCGGTTCCTTTGCGCGTGGCGGCGCGACTGCAGGCTCCTCTGGCCAGGGTGGCGCCGCAGCTGTCGGTTCCAGCTTGGGTGGCATTGCAAGCGCCGGTGTTTCGCACAATGGCTCGCCGCTCAGGCGTGCCGCCGCGCGTGGCGGTGAATCAGTGCAATCGACCTCCGCCGTTGGTCCACAGTCCGCCCGCGTTGGGATCGGTGAAACCGCGACAGCGGGGACGGTCGGAGGCAATGCCGAACGCGCAAGCGACCCTTCCGTCGCCCGCGCCGCCGACTTGGGTGAGGCGGCGCAAAATACCCCTGACTGGGCCAAACGCATGCAGCGGTCCCAGCGCCTGTCGCATGGCGTCCAGACCGCAGCCCACGCGGTCCGCGCTGGCGATGCCCATGGCAGCGGCAGCTCCGTTTCTCTCTCAGAAGGCAACTGACCAATGAACGTTTTTCGACGGCCCGCCGTCCACTACGGCAAGACGCCTCAACCCGAAACTCCCTATCAGAAGGCCGCGCAGGTCTGGGACGAACGCATAGGCTCAGCGCGCGTGCAGGCCAGAAACTGGCGCACCATGGCCTTCGGATCGCTAATCCTCTCGGCGGGCTTTGCTACCGCCTTGGTGGCGCAGTCATTGCGAGGGAGCGTGGTACCTTGGGTGGTACAGGTCGACACGCTCGGACAGGGGCAGGCACTCGCGCCTGCGACCACGGACTACAAGCCAACCGATCCCCAGATAGCCTGGCATCTCGCCCGCTTCATCGAGCAGGTCCGCTCCATCCCGGCCGATCCGATCGTTGTTCGCCAGAACTGGCTGCGCGCCTATGAATGGACCACCGACGGGGGCGCCGCGGCGCTCAACGACTATGCTCGTGTCAATGACCCCTTCTCCAAGGTCGGCAAGCAGCAGGTCTCCGTCGATGTCTCGTCCGTGATTCGTGCCTCGGCGGACTCCTTTCGCGTCGCCTGGGCCGAGCGTCATTACGAAAATGGCCAGCTCTCCACCACCGAGCGATGGGCTGCCATCCTGACGACCGTGATCCAGCCGCCGCGCGACGCCGACCGGCTGCGGGCCAATCCGCTTGGCATCTACGTCAACGCCATCAACTGGTCGCGGGAGATGAGCCAATGAACCTGCCATTGGGTGTCATCGCCACTCCGGCTTTGAGAAGGTCGGCGCTTGCCGTGGTGTTGCTATCGGGCTCTGCACTTGCCGGTTGCGCCACACCGCAGGAACCACCTCAGATCTCCTATGATGCGTACGTGCCGCCTTTGCCCGCCGCTCCGGCAGCCGCGCTCGATGAGAGGCCCAAACCGCTGCACGTTCCACCGGGGTGGGTCCCGGCCCGGGGTGGCGCGGCCGGTAGCACGCCAGCGGCGCGCGTCGAGAACGCCAACGCGGCGGCGCGCGTCCAGCCGCGTCGTGAGGGCTATTACAACGCCATTCAGATTTATCCGTGGAGTGAAGGAGCCCTTTATCAGGTCTATGCCGCTCCAGGGCAGATAACGGATATCGCGCTTGAGCCTGGCGAAAGCCTGACAGGTGAAGGTCCGATGGCGGCTGGCGATACCGCGCGCTGGATCATCGGCGACACTGAAAGCGGATCTGGCGTCACTAGGCGCGTCCACGTGCTGGTCAAGCCTTTGCGCGCCGATATCACCACCAATCTCGTCATCACCACCGACCGGCGCAGCTACATGATCGAGCTGCAATCGGGCGAGAAGCCGTACATGCCCGCGGTGGCGTGGGCCTATCCCACGCTTCCGGCTGGACAGGCGCGGACGATCCCCTCGACACCGGTGATTCCCGATGTCACCGCACGCAACTACCGCTATGGTCTGACCGGCGATACGGCGCCTTGGAGGCCGGTCAGCGTCTATGACGACGGCAGGCGCGTCTATGTCGAGTTCCCACGCGGCATCGTGCAAGGCGAGATGCCGCCTATCTTCCTCATCGGCCCGGACGGCGAGGCTGAAATCGCCAACGGCCGCGTCTACCAGAACACCCTAATTGTCGACCGTCTCTTCGGCGCGGCCGAATTGCGGCTTGGCAGCGGCAAGCGGCAGCAGACCGTCAGGATCGTCCGCACCGACGGGACCGCAAGAATGACTAGGACGTCAAGTCTCCGTCCAACGCCGAGCGACACAAGCACACCCCGGCAAAGGGGAGGGGAGGAGTCATGAACGAGAACGAAAACACAGCTTCCCCGATGCAGCTTCGCGCCGATCCGCCGCGTGTCACCCGCCTGTCGCGCAAAGTGCTCGCCGGCATCAGCCTGGTTGCATCGCTTGGTGTCGGCGGTGCGTTGATCTACGCGCTTCAAACGGGGGAAACAGGCTCGCATGGCGACGAGCTCTACTCGACGTCCAACAGGCAGCCCGCCGATGGACTGGCCAGCCTGCCGCGAGACTACACAGGTCCGGTTCTTGGGCCGCCGCTTCCCGGCGATCTCGGCCGGCCGATGCTTGATGCACAAAACAAGGGACAGCCCGTCGTGCCGCCGACCATCGCGACACCTATGGTCGATGAGGCCGAACAGCGCCGGCGGGCCGAGCAGGAGGCGGCCAGAACCTCGCGTGTATTCTTCCAGACGGGACAGGCAACCGCGGCGATGGCCGAAACGCCTGGAGGAGTCTCCGCGCAAAACCTCGCCGCTCCCGACCTTGCCGTTCAGACCAGCCAGTCGACCGCGCAAGACCGTCAGCTCGGCTTTCTGAGTGCGGCCGCTGATCGGCGCACGCTGGCGCCGGATCGCGTCATGCCGCCGGCGTCGCCCTATGTGCTCCAGGCAGGGGCCGTCATCCCTGCGGCACTCATCACCGGTATCCGTTCCGATCTGCCTGGTCAGATCACCGCTCAGGTCACCGAAAATGTCTATGACAGCCCGACGGGTCGCTTGCTGCTGATACCGCAAGGCACACGCGTCATTGGCCAGTACGACAACGGGGTCGGCTTCGGCCAGCGGCGCGTGCTGCTTGTCTGGAGCCGGCTCGTCCTTCCAAATGGCCGGTCCATTGTTCTCGAACGCCAGCCTGGCACCGACGCCCAAGGCTATGCCGGCCTCGAGGACGGCGTCGAATATCATTGGGGCGAGTTGTTCAAGGCGGCCGCACTCACCACCATCCTCAGCGTCGGAGCCGAAGCCGGCTCTTCGGGCCAGGAAAGTGACATCGTGCGCGCCTTGCGCGGCGGCGCTTCCGACAGCCTCAGCCAGGTGGGCCAGCAGATCGTCCAGCGCCAGCTCAACATCGCACCGACGCTGACAATACGGCCGGGCTTTAATGTGCGTGTCGTCGTTACGCGTGATCTCGTGCTCGAACCCTATGGAGGCTGAAAATGGCCAAGCTGAAACTCGGTCCGATTGCAGACGACAAGCCGGTCAAAGTCACATTGGAGTTGCCGGCGCGGTTGCACCGCGACCTGGTCAGATATGCCGAGATCCTCGGGCGCGAATCGGGTCAGCCAGCCGCGGATCCTGTGCGACTGGTCGTACCTATGCTGGAGCGCTTCATCGGGACGGATCGGGGCTTTGCCAAAACCAAGCAGGAGCGGAAAGGTTGAGGGCCACCTCGCCGCAAGGCAGAAGGAGCAATGCCAAAGGGCAGCACGGTTCACTAGAGAGCGTCGGGCGAATAGGGTGAATCGTTGGGATTCCCTTTTCGACTGAAGTCTGATTCCTATGGATGCGGAGGTGC